>OZ260076.1:0-282500 GCA_965284335.1 Tabrizicola sp.
CGGCCCGGCCACGGCCACGCTTTCCATGATGCCCGGCTATGCCAATGCCTTTTCCGCCGGGCCAACCTTCCTGTATCCGGCCAGCCCCGGTTGGGCCGCCTTCTTCGCCGCCTGCGGCCCGGTCCATGAAATGCCCGACGCCCACAGCTTTGAAACCGCCGCCGTCTTTGGTGCCATGTCGGGGGCCAGCGTCTTTCTCATGCGCCACCTCGCCCAGTGGTATGAGGCCGAAGGCCTCACCCCCGCCACCGCCCGCCGTCTGGTGGCCGAAACCCTGCGCGGCAATGCCGAGGTTCTTTTGCAATCGGATGAGCCTTTGGCCGACATCTGCAAAGGCGTCACCACACCGGGCGGCATCACCGAACAGCTTCTGTCAGACCTGAACGGCGAGGGCGCTTTGGACGCATGGCACCGCGCCATGACCCGCGTCCTGCACCGCATGGCACCGGCGCGAAAAGACTAGGCCCCAGCCCGCGCCAAGACCTTCGGATAGGCCGCCCGCATGGTAAACCCACGCGTGGCGTTCAGCACCATCAGCCCCGCCCAAAGCCCATGGTTGCCCATCGTCGGGATCAACACCGACAGCGCCACGGCATAGACCGCGACCGAAATCATCATCGCCCGGAGCATCTCGCGCGTCTGCAAGGCGCCAATGAAGATGCCGTCGTAGATCCAGCTTGCCACCCCAATCAACGGCGCGGCGATCAGCCACCACAGATAGGCCCGCGCCTCGGTCTGCACATCGGGCGCGGTGGTCATCAGATCAATGATCGGCCCCCCCGCCAGCGCAAAGCAAAGGGCCATCACCGCAGCACCCCCAAAACCCCATTGCATGCAAATGCGTGATGCGCGCCGCACCTCGCCCGCCGCCCTTGCCCCCACCGCCTGACCGACCAGCGTTTCGGCGGCAATCGCAAAGCCGTCCAGCGCATAGGCGGTGATCTCCAGAAACTGCAACAGCACCTGATTGGCCGCCAGCGTCACATCGCCAAAGCGCGCGCCCAGAAAGACAAAGCTGGTAAAAGAGAGCTGCAACAGAATGGTGCGCCCCATGATGTCGCGGCTGGCGGTGAACATCCGCGCCACCGCCACCCGGTCGCCAAGCCGCGCGACGCCTGCGCGCAAGACCTCGGGCCGCAGCGCATCGCGGGCAAACCACAGCGCCAGCATCAGCCCGCTCACCTCGGCGATCAGCGTCGCGGCGGCAACCCCCTCGATCCCCCAGCCCAGACCCAGCACGAACCACAGATCCAGCGCAATGTTCAGCCCGTTCTGCCACAGCTGCAAGATCAGGATCGCCCGCGTGCGCTCGACCCCGATCAGCCAGCCGGTCAGCGCATAAAGCGCAATGGTTGCAGGCGCGCCCCAGATGCGGATGGCAAGATAGGTCCGCGCCAGCGCTTCCACCTCGGCGCTGGCCGGGGCGGCGGCAAAGGCCGCCCAGAAAAGCGGCCCCTGCAAGGCAATCAGCCCCAGCCCCGCCAGCCCCGCCACCAAAAGCGCGCGCAGCAAGACCGCCGAACCCTCGGCCAAATCGCCCGCCCCCTTGGCCTGCGCCGCAAGGCCCGAGGTCGACATCCGCAAGAACCCGAAGGCCCAGTACAGCGTGGCCAGAACCACCGCGCCAATCCCCACCGCCCCCAAAGGCGCAGCCTCGCCCAACTGCCCGATCACGGCGGTATCCACCGCGCCCAAAAGCGGGACCGTCACATTCGACAAGACCACCGGCACCGCAATGCGCGCCACGCGCCCATGGGTGATGGGCAATGAGGGGGTGGCCGTCATCCCAAAGGCTCGGGCATCAGGAAATGCACCACCGCGCTGGCAAAGGGCCGCGCGGGGCTCTCCTGCCAGGCCTCGGCATGAACCGAGGCATAGCGCCGCCCCGACCGGTTCACCCGCGCCCGGGCAAAGCAATCGCGCGGCTGGCCTGCCCGCAGATAATCCACCGTGAAATCAATGGTTTTCGGCAGAGGCGGCAAGGCCCCCGGCGCCACCGCCCCCGCCCCCATCCGGCCCTCCGACAGATCTTCCCAAAGGCTCGACCAGCCCAGTTCGATGATCGCCGCCACCTCCAGAAAGGCCGCCGTCACCCCGCCATGCAGCGCCGGAATCGCCGGGTTGCCGATCAGCATCGGCTGAAACGGCAGATGCGCGGTGATCTCCTCGCCCGCCCGCTCAAATCGGATGCCCAAAAAGCGGATATAGGGCACCGCCCCCACCAGCCAGTTCAGCGCATGGTCGCGGTCACTCAGCAAGGCATCATTCGGCTGGCTCATGACTTCTTCCTTGGCCGGTCCACCGTAAAGGCCCCGGTCCCCATCGCCACCGGCCGCGCCGCATCCCCATCGGTCGCGGTCACCCGCACAAAGGCGACCGAGCGCGTCACATGGTGACATTCGGCCCGCGCGGTGATGGCCTGACCGGGGGTGGCGGGGCGGAAATAGTCGATCCGCAAATCCAGCGTCGCCGTGCTGACCGGCGCTTCGGGGTGACAAATAACCGAGGCTCCGCTTGCGGTGTCCATCAGTGCCGAGATCGCCCCCCCATGCAAAACCCCCGTCGCCGGATCGCCCACCAACCGCGCATCATAGGGCATGGTTATGACCGCCCGGCCATCCCCCACCTCGTCAAGGCTCAGGTTCAGGGCGGCCGCATGGGGCAAAGCCTGAATAAAGGCGCGCGCGGCCCTTAACGTCGGATCATCTTGCATCGTCTTGCTCTTGCCCTCGTTTCAGCCGAGTTAATCGGCTTGGGCCAACCGCCGCAAGCCCCCCACCATCCGGCCAGATCCGCTTCACAGCTTGGCCGACAGCACGTCCCGTCACATTCGCGCCAAATGGGTTGTGATACGCGCGTCACGGCGCTAGCCTTTGCCCAAAAGGTGGGCATTATGACCAGTGAACGGCTCAGTTTCAAAGAGATGTGCGCGCGGTTTGACGTGACGCCGCGCACCTTGCGCTATTACGAATATATCGAGCTTCTTTCCCCCGAAAAGGAAGGCCGTGCGCGGTTTTATGGCCCGCGTGAAGTGGCGCGGATGAAATTGATCCTGCGCGGACGCCGCTTTGGCTTTTCGCTGGAAGAAATCCGCCAATGGCTGCTGATCTACGGCAAAAAAGGCGAGCGGGATCAGCTTTTGATGTTCCAAGACATGGCAGATCGCCAATTGGCGGCACTTCAGGCCCAAAGGGCCGAGTTGGACACCACCATCGCGGATTTGATGGCCCTACGCGCCACCGCGGCCGAAGAAATTGCCAAAGGCTAATTCTGTGCCGCGCTGGGCTTGAACAGCACCCGCGCCAAAAGCCCGCGTCCGGCGCGCGCCGTGACCAGATCCAGCCGCGCCCCAAACAGCGCCGAAATTTCCGCCGTAATCGCCAGCCCAAGGCCCATGCCGCTGCCCTCTTGCTTGGCAAGGCTGGGCAGGGGCCGCGTCGCGCCGCGTTGCAGGCCCAAGGCCGCCGCGCGCTGCTCTGCGGACAGGCCGGGGCCATTGTCCTCGACCTCCAGCACCAGATCATCGGCCTCCGTGATCACCCGCACCGTGACAATCGCCCCGCGCCCCGCATAGGCCAGCGCATTGGCGACAAGGTTTTTCAAAAGCTCGGCCAACAGCACCGGGTCGGCCACGGCCTGCGCCTGATCCAACCCCTCAAAGCCCAGATCAATATCCTGCGCCAGCGCGCTGGGCACCAGCTCGGCCGTGACCTCGCGGGCGATGGCGGCAATATCCACGGGCTGCAACACCGCCGCGCCCGAGCTTGCATCCACCCGCGCCAGCACCAAAAGCTGCGCCAGCACCCGCTCGGCGCGCTCCAGCGCGCTGCGCGCCTTGTCGCTGGCTGTGGCGGTCTGGGCGGCGCTGTCAGAGCGGTCGATCAGCGCCAATTGCGTGCGCACCACAGCCAATGGGGTGCGCAACTGATGGCTGGCGTTGCCGGTGAAATTGCGCAACCCCTCCAACGCAGTTTGCAGCCGCGCCATGAAACTGTTGATCGCGATGACCAGCGCCTCCACCTCCTCGGGGGTATTGGCGGTGACCGGGCGCAGATCGCCCGGCGAGCGTTCGGCAATCGCCTCTCCGAGCCGCTCCAAGGGGCGCAGGGCGACCGTCACCGCCACCCAGACAATCCCCGCAACCCCCAGCATCAACAGACCCAGCCGCAAGGCTGACCGCAACAAGATCGCCCTCGCCAGTGCCGCCCGCGCCCGCGTGCTTTCGGCCACGGTCACGCTAAAGGCGATCGACTGCGCCCCGGTCGATACCTCGCGCAGCAAGGTCGCGCTGCGGATGCCCACATTGCCATAAACCCCATCGGCAAAGCCCACCCCGCCGGGAGGGGCGCTGACCACCGCCAAATCATTATAGCCGGTCAGGAAATGCCCCACCGGCCCATCCACCCGGTAAAACACCTTGTCCTGCGCGGTCGAGGCCAGCATCTCCAGCGATGAAAACGGAATATCCACTTCCAACCCACCGGATTCGTCTACTGTCACCCGCTCGGCAATCGCCAAGGCCGACCCCACCAGCACCCGGTCTGACACGCTTTGCGCCGTGCGCAGCGCCTCGCGCCATGTGTCCACCAGCGCCAAAAGGCCCAAAACGGCGGTGGCCATCAGCAGCCACAACAGCAATCGGCGGCGCAGCGAATAGGGTTTCATGCCAGGCTCATTCGGCACTCACGGCTCCCTCAGCCGGTTTTTCCAGCAAATAGCCAATGCCCCGGACCGTGCGCAGCGTCAGACCCAAAGGCGCCAATCGGCGGCGCAACCGCGAGATATATTGCTCAATCGCATTGTCCGACAGCATGTCCTCCAAAGAGGTCAACGATTGCACAATCGCCTCTTTCGCCACCACCTTGCCTGCCCGCGTCAGCAATAACTCCAACAGCGCGCGCTCGCGCGGGGGAAGATCAATCATCTGGCCATGGGCCGCAAACTGCCGGGTGGTCAGATCCAGCGTCAGCGCCCCAAGGCTGACCGTGGCCGACCGTAACCCCGCCTGACGGCGCAGCAAAGACCTGACCCGCGCTTCAAACTCGCGGATGTCAAAGGGCTTGGCCATGTAATCATCCGCCCCCAGATCCAGCCCGCGCACCCGGTCCTCGGCGGTGCCGCGTGCGGTCAGGATCATCACGGCGGCGCGGTTGCCACTGGCGCGCATGGCGCGCAGCACCGACAGCCCATCCAGATGCGGCAGGTTCAGATCCAAGATCATCAGATCAAACTGTTCGGCCGCCACCAGCGCCTTGGCCGCCTCGCCATCATGCACGCAATCCACCGCATAGCCAGACGACACCAGAAGCGACATCAGCGCCTCTGCCAAAGGCAGATCATCTTCGACAAGCAACAGGCGCATGAACAAACCTCTTTGCCCCGCAGGTTAGGCGTAAAGGCTGCGGTTGTGAACTGGCAGATCATCGGGCAAGCTTGCGGCCATGATCCGGCCCTTTGTCTTTCTTGCCCTGATGGCCCGCCTCGCGCTGAACCCGGCGCAGGCCGAAGTCGTGATCCACCCCGCCCCTGATGGCAGCACCGGGCGGCAGATGGTGATCTATTCCACGCTCGACAGCCGCCTCGCCGCGCCGATGATTGCCGCCTTTCAGGCCCGCCGCCCCGATGTCTCTGTGCGCTATGAAGATCTCTTGGCCGCCGACATCGCCGCGCGGGTCATCGCTGAAACCGATGCAGGCCAGCCCACGGCCGATTTCCTGTTCTCTTCGGGCATGGATCTGCAACTGAAACTGGCCAATGACGGCTATGCCCAAGCCGCCCCGGTTCCCGCCGCCGCAAGCTGGCCCGCTTGGGCCAAATGGCAAGACACCGCCTTTGCCCTTACCTTTGAACCCGCGGTTTTGGTCTATCACAAACCCGCCTTTCCCGATGGCCCCCCGCAATCGCGGCTCGAGTTGATGACATGGCTGCGCCAAACCCCGGGCAGGGCCGAGACGCAGATGGCGGCGCCTCTTGCACCTTCGCCCTTTGGCAAGATCGGCACCTATGACATCGCGCAATCCTCGGTGGGCTATCTGTTCTTGGCCCGCGATGCCGAACATTTCGCCGATATCTGGTCGCTCTTGCGGGTGATGTCGGATGCAGGCTTGCAAACCTTTCCCACCAGCCAAGACATCATCGACCGGGTCGTCGATGGGCGGCTTTTGCTGGGCTATAACATCCTTGGCTCTTACGCCGCCGATGAGGCGCGGCTGGAACCCGATCTGGGCTTACTGTTGCTGCGCGATTATACCGTCGTCGTCTCGCGCGTGGCACTGGTGCCCCGCGCCGCCGCCGCGCCCGATCTCGGGGCCGAGTTTCTTGGCTTTTTGATGGGCACCGAAGGCCAAACCCTGCTGTCCGAAAAGCTGCGCCTTCCGGCGGTCAGCCTTGAGGTGACAGGCGCGGGAAGTGGCGCGGCCATGCAGGCCGCCTTGGGCGATCAACTGCGCCCGGTCCCGGTCAGCCCCGGCGTGTTGGTCTATCTCGACCAAGCCAAGCGCCAGCGCCTTTTGCGGCTTTGGCAAGAGGCATTGTCCCAAGACTGACACGCCCAAGGCGAAGCTGTCAGCTTCTTGACAGGTTCTTGTGCTGATCTACCCCCAAGGATGGCACGAGGAGGTGCGTCCTGAACGAAATCGGCACGAAAAACCGTGCCTTGGGAGGAGAATCACAATGAAGCACACGCTTTTGGGCGCTTTTTTTGCGACCGCTTTGGCGCTGCCCGCCTTTGCAAATGATTACACCATCATGGCCCCTGCGGCCCCCGGCGGTGGCTGGGACGGCACGGCGCGCGCCATGCAAGAGGTGATGCAGGCCGAAGGCATTTCCGCCTCGGTTCAGGTGCAAAACGTCCCCGGCGCGGGCGGCACCGTGGGTCTGGCGCAATTTGCTTCCAGCGCCTCGGGCGATGCCAGCCAGCTGATCGTCGGCGGCTATGTGATGGTCGGCGCGATCCTGACCAATGAATCGCCCGTGTCCTTGGCCGATGTCACCCCGATTGCCCGCCTGACCGGCGAGGCCGTGGGCATCGCCGTTTCCGCGTCCTCGCCGATCCAGACCATTGGCGAACTCGTTGACATGATGAAGGCCGATCCCGGCGCCGTGTCTTGGGCAGGTGGCTCGGCAGGTGGCGTTGACCACATCACCGTGGGCCTTTTGGCCAAAGCCGCCGGCGTTGACCCGACCAAGATCAACTATGTCGCCTTCTCGGGCGGTGGTGAGGCTCTGGCGGCCATCTTGGGCAATCAGGTGACCGTGGGCATCTCGGGCGTCGGTGAATTCCTGCCGCAGGTCGAGGCAGGCACCATGCGGATGCTGGCCGTCTCCACCGCCGAAAAATGGGCTGGCACCGATGCGCCGACGCTGATGGAATCGGGCTTTGACGTGAACGTGCAAAACTGGCGCATGGTCGCCGCCGCACCGGGCCTGACCGACGAACAAAAGGCCACCGTCGCGGCCGATATTGACAAGCTGGCAAATTCGGCAGGCTGGAAGGCCATGCTGGACAGCAAAGGCTGGGCCAACACCTACCTTGCCGGGGCCGATTTTGACGCCCAACTCGCCAAGGAAATCGAAGCCACCACCGCCGTCCTCAAGGACATCGGTCTGGTGAAATGAGCGGATTTGACCGCCAAACCGGACGTCGCCCCGATGGGGCGGCGTTCATCATCGCCGGGCTTTTGGCGGCGCTGGGCGCGGTTCTGATCTGGCAGGGCAGTGTCATTCCCGACAAGGGCGGCTATGCCGGAATCGGGTCGGGGGATGCGCCGCTGTTCATCGGAGCTTGCCTTTGGGCGCTGGCGCTGGCCCATGTCTGGAAAGGGCTGCGCCACGCGGCCACGGGCATCGCGCGGCAAAACCCGGTGCCGGTGATGTTCATCGTCGGCGGCCTTGCGCTGCAACTGGCGCTTTTGCACCCCTTGGGCTTTTCCATCGCGTCGGGCCTTCTCTTCGCCTGCACCGCTGCCGCCTTTGGCAAACGCAACTTTGCCATAAGCCTGCCCGCTGGCATCGGCTTTGCACTGGCGATTTACGGGGTCTTTGACCAGCTTTTGAAGCTGAACCTGCCCGCAGGCATCCTTGAAACCCTGATCTTCGGGGGCTGACATGACGACATTCGATTTCTTGCTTCAGGGCCTTGGCACGGCCCTTGAACCGATGATCCTGCTCTATGCGCTGATCGGCGTCACCCTTGGCACCGCCGTGGGCGTTCTGCCCGGCATCGGCCCGGCGCTGACGGTGGCACTTTTGTTGCCCGTCACCTATGGGCTTGATCCCGCAGGTTCGCTCATCATGTTCGCGGGCATCTATTACGGCGGCATGTATGGCGGCTCCACCACCTCAATCCTTTTGAACACCCCGGGCGAAAGTGCGTCTATCGTCACAGCGCTTGAGGGCAACAAGATGGCCCGCGCCGGACGAGGCGGCCCCGCCTTGGCCACCGCCGCCATCGGCTCTTTCGTGGCAGGCCTTCTGGCCACGCTCGCCTTGGCCTTCCTCGCCCCCCATATCGTCAAACTCGCCCTTGTCTTCGGCCCGCGCGAATATTTCGCGCTGATGGTGCTGGCCTTTGTCACCGTCTCGGCCGCCTTTGGCGAAAGCACGATGAAGGGGCTAACCTCGCTTTTCGTGGGCCTTGCCTTGGCCATCGTCGGGATTGACGGGCTGACCGGCCAAGCCCGGCTTTCCTTCGGCGTGCCGCAGCTTTTGGACGGCATCGAAGTCACCACCCTTGCCGTCGCCATGTTCGCCGTGGGCGAGGCGCTGTTCGTCGCCGCCCAAGGCGCGGGGCTGCAAGACAAGGTCCATGCCATCAAAGGCTCGGTCGCCATGACGCGCGAGGATTGGTCGCGCTCATGGCGGCCTTGGCTGCGCGGCACCGCCATCGGCTTTCCCATTGGTGCGATGCCCGCAGGCGGGGCCGATATCGCAAGTTTCCTCTCCTATGGCACCGAAAAGCGCTTTGCCCAAAAGCCCGAGGAATTTGGCCATGGCGCGATCGAAGGCGTCGCGGGCCCCGAGGCGGCAAACAACGCCGCCGCCGCCGGAACGCTGGTGCCGCTCCTGACGCTGGGCCTTCCCACCACGGCCACGGCGGCCATCATGCTGGCAGGCTTTCAGCAATTCGGCCTGCAACCGGGGCCGCTTTTGTTCGCCACCGCGCCCACGCTGGTCTGGGGGCTGATCGCCAGCCTCCTCATCGCCAATATCATGCTGTTGGTTCTGAACCTGCCGATGATCCGGCTTTGGGTGAAACTTCTCACCATCCCCCGGCCTTGGCTTTATGCCGGGATCCTCCTCTTCGCCACGCTGGGCACCATCGGCCTCAACCCCTCGCCGGTGGAACTGTCGATGCTGATGATCTTTGGCGTCATGGGCTATCTCATGCGCCTGCACGGCTATCCCATCGCGCCTGTCGTGGTGGGCCTGATCCTTGGCCCCATGGCCGAGGCGCAGCTGCGCCGCGCGCTGGCCATCAGCCAAGGCGACTGGTCAACCTTGGTCAGCACACCGCTTGCGGCGGGGCTGCTCTTTGTGGCGGCACTGGCCCTTGTGATCCCGCCGCTCTTGCGCTGGCGTGGCAAGGGGGCGGTTCTGGCCCAGATCGCGGGCGACGAAGATTAAGGCGCGGGCGGCCCCCAAAAGGGGCCGCCGAAAACGCCCCTACGTCATGCGAATTTCTGACGTGACGTTACATTTACGTTAACGTCAAGCACTCTACTATCATGGTCCCAGCCACCCCAATTCGGTGGCGCGCTTTGCAGTCCAAGGGCCATGACATGACCGACACCGCCGACACCCTGACGATCCGCGAAATGTGCGACGCCTTTGACGTCAGCCCGCGCACCTTGCGGTTTTATGAGGCGAAAGAGCTGTTGCAACCCATTCGCCTTGGCACCCGTCGGCTCTTTACCCGCCGCGACCGCGCCCGGCTCTTGCTGATTCTGCGCGGCAAACGCTTTGGCTTTTCGCTGGAAGAGATTCGCCAGCTTCTCGACATGTATGACCGTGATGGCTCGAACGAGGCGCAGCTTCTGCGCACCTATGAGATTGCCAAGGATCGTCTGGCCCAGATGGAGGCGCAGCGCGCCGAATTGGACGTGGCGATTGCCGATCTGAAAACCCAATTGGCCGAGGGTGAAAAGGCGCTTGCCGCCTTCCGCCGCACCGCCAGCGCCGCCTAAGGAGACCGCGATGACCACCTACACCGCCCCGCTCAAGGATATGGCCTTCCTTTTGCATGACGTGCTGAAGATCGACGCCTCCGACATCCCCGGCTACGCCGATCTGGACGCAGGCTTTACCGCCGCCGTGCTGGAAGAGGCAGGCAAGCTGGCAACCGAGGTGCTGGCCCCCCTCAATGCCGTGGGAGACGCCGAAGGCTGCGCGCTGGAAAACGGCGTGGTCCGCACACCCGCCGGATTCAAGGCGGCCTTTGACCAGCTGCGCGCCGGCGGCTGGACCGCGTTGGATTGTGACCCCGACTATGGCGGTCAGGGCCTGCCCTACCTCATGGGCACCGCCGTGGGCGAGATCATGGTCTCGGCCAATATGGCCTTCAACATGTATCAGGGCCTGACCCACGGCGCCTATTCCGCGATCCATACCCATGGCACGGCGGAACAAAAGGCGATGTATCTGCCGAAGATGGTCAGTTGCGACTGGACCGGCACCATGAACCTGACCGAACCGCATTGCGGCACCGATCTCGGGCTCATGCGCACCCGCGCCGAACCGCAGGCGGATGGCTCCTACAAGATCACCGGGACGAAAATCTTCATCTCGGCAGGTGAGCACGACATGGCCGAGAACATCATCCACCTCGTGCTGGCCAAGGCCACGGGCGGGGGTGAGGGGACCAAGGGCATCTCGCTTTTCATCGTGCCCAAGTTTCTGGTCAACGCCGATGGCAGCCTTGGCGCCCGCAATGCGCTGGCGGTGGGCAAGGTGGAACACAAGATGGGCATCCACGGCAACGCCACCTGCGTGATGAATTATGACGGCGCGACGGGGTATCTCCTGGGAGACCTCCACAAAGGCATGCGCGCCATGTTCACCATGATGAACGAGGCGCGGCTGGGTGTCGGTCTCCAAGGCTATGCGGTGGCCGAGGCCGCCTACCAAAACGCCGTGGCCTATGCCCGCGACCGCCTGCAAGGCCGTGCGATCACCGGGGCGGAAAACCCCTCTGGCCCCGCCGATCCGCTGATCGTGCACCCCGATATCCGCCGCAACCTGATGGATCAGAAAAGCTTTGTCGAAGGTGCGCGCGCCCTCACCCTCTGGGCCGCCTCACTGATCGATCGCAGCACCCGAATGGGTGACACCGCCGCCGAAGGGCTGGTGTCGCTGATGATCCCGGTCATCAAGGGCTTCCAGACCGACCGCGGGTTCGAGATGGCCGTGCAGGCCCAGCAGGTCTGGGGCGGGCACGGCTATATCGAGGACAACGGCATGAGCCAATTCGTCCGCGACGCCCGCATCGCCCAGATTTATGAGGGCGCCAACGGCGTGCAGGCGCTTGACCTCGTGGGCCGCAAGCTGACGGCGGATGGCGGCAAACATGTCATGGCGTTTTTCGACATGGTGAAGGCCGAATGCAAGGCCCATGACGCCGATCCGCGCATGGCGGCCTTTACCGACCCGTTGAAACAGGCGTCCAAGGCCATGCAGGCGGCGGGGATGTTCTTCATGCAAGAGGGCATGAAGAACCCGAACGCCGCCCTCGCAGGCAGCTATGATTTCATGCTGATGATGGGCCATGTCTGCATGGGCCTGATGTGGACCCGCATGGCCAAGGCCGCGCTGGCGGCCCTCGATGCGGGCGCCGGCGATGCGGCCTTCCTCAACGCCAAACTGGCGACCGGGCGCTATTACATGACGCGCCAGCTTCCGGCCGTGGGCATGCACCTTGCCCGCATCGAAAGCGGCGCCGATCCGGTCATGGCCTTGGCGGCGGAGGCGTTCTAATCTGTCAGGAAACCGGAATTCCACACGAATTCCGGGCCCTGCCCAACCCGAGGTAACAGATGCCCAAACGCTTTCGCCTGACCCGCCGGTTTCCCGTCGCGATGACCGAGGACGGCTACCGCCGCCTCAAACGCTTTGCCAGCGAGGCGGGGCTCGACGAGGGCGAGGCGCTGTCCTTTCTGTTCGAACATTTCGACAGTGTCACAGACCATGACAACCTGACCCATCGGCTCAGGCTGTTCAACGCGGAACTGGAGGGGCGAAAAGGCTAGGGGCGCGCGGGTGGCAGCGGTTGGAAGCCTCCGGCGGGAGTATTTGGGCCAAGAGGAAGACCAATGGTCCACCCCACTCCGATCACCCCCGGCCTGGCTATCCGGTTGCGGAGTGGGGCTTCCCCTTGGGAGGCCATCGGCTCTCCAGCCTGTGCCACGCCGCAAGACTAGAGCAAGAAAGTTAACGTTTCCTTCTTCCTCTTGGCGAAAATACTCTCGGGGGTCCGGGGGTGGAAAACCCCCGGCGCTTTGCCAAAGGGGCGACGGGTGGACGGACGAGACGGCTTTGGGCTTTGCGCGAAAAGCCCCGATTTGACGTGATGCACCGCAGCTTTGATGCGGGATGAGGAGAGAAAGATGACCGACGCTTTCATTTATGACGCCGTGCGCAGCCCGCGCGGCAAGGGGCGGGCGGATGGCGCCTTGCATGAGGTCACCTCGGTGGCGCTGTCGGCGGGTATGCTCAACGCGTTGAAGTCCCGCAACGGGCTTGAGGGTCACGCGGTCGAGGATGTGATCTGGGGCAATGTCACCCAGGTAGGCGAGCAGGGCGGTTGCCTTGCGCGTTCGGCCGTCCTGCTCTCTGATCTTGACGAGCGGATCCCCGGCCTTGCCATCAACCGCTTTTGCGCCAGCGGCATGGAGGCGGTGAACCTCGCCGCCAATCAGGTGCGGGGCGGTGCGGGCGCGGCCTATATCGCCGGCGGGGTCGAGATGATGGGGCGCGTTGCCATGGGCTCGGACGGGGCGGCGATTGCCGTGGACCCCGCGCTTGCCATGAAAACCTATTTCGTGCCGCAAGGGATTTCGGCCGATATCATCGCCACCGAATACGGTTTCACGCGCGAGATGGCCGACGCCTTGGCCGTAGAATCCCAACGCCGGGCGGCCGTCTCCTGGGCCGAGGGGCGTTTTGCCAAATCCATCGTGCCGGTCACCGACCGCAGCGGCCTGACCATTCTGGACCGCGATGAATACATGCGCCCCGGCACCGATATGGCCAGCCTTGCCGCCCTGAAGCCTGCCTTCAAGGACATGGGCGAAACCATGCCCGGCTTCGACAAGATCGCGCTGATGAAATACCCCCATCTCGAGCGGATCGACCATATCCACCACGCCGGAAACTCCAGCGGCATCGTCGATGGCGCCGCCGCTGTGTTGATCGGCAATGCCGAGTTTGGCCGCGCCCACGGGCTGAAACCCCGCGCCCGCATCCGCGCCACAGCCAAGATCGGCACCGATCCCACCATCATGCTGACTGGCCCGGTTCCGGTCACCGAAAAGATCCTGGCCGACAGCGGCATGTCCATCCGCGACATCGACCTGTTCGAGGTGAATGAGGCCTTCGCCTCCGTCGTCCTGCGCTTTCAGCAGGCCTTTGACGTCGACCCGGCCCGCGTCAACGTCAACGGCGGCTCTATCGCCATGGGCCACCCGCTTGGCGCCACCGGCGCGATCATCATCGGCACGCTTCTGGATGAGTTGGAGCGCACGGGCAAATCCACCGGGCTTGCCACGCTGTGCATCGCGTCAGGCATGGGTGCCGCCACCATCATCGAGAGGGTGTGATGCCCAAGCTTGATCTTGCCTCCCTGCCGGTCAGGACCGGCTCCATCTACCCGCCGCCCTATGACACGCTGGTCGCCGGTCGCTCCTCGTTACGGCTGGGCGAGGCGGGTGGGCTCACGCAATTCGGCGTCAATCTGGTGACGCTCGCCCCCGGCGCCATGTCCTCGATGCGCCACTGGCATCTGGCGGAAGATGAGTTCGTCATGGTCACCGAGGGCCGCTTCATCATGGTCACCGATGCCGGCGAAACCGAAATGGGCCCCGGCGATTGCGCGGCCTTTCCCGCCAATACCCCCGACGGCCACCATTTCCTGAACCGCACCGGCAGACCGGCCACCTTCCTTGTCATCGGCTCCAAGGCCCCGCGTGAGGTCGCCACCTATTCCGACGAGGACCTTGTCGTCACCGTCGAGGCCGGTCGCGCCACCTTCACCCACAAGGACGGCCGCCCCTACATCGCCCCGAAGGGAGAGCAGAAATGACCGATTTCACCTATGACATGGACGCCGATGGCGTCGTCACCCTGACCTGGGACGTCAAGGCCAAGTCGATGAACGTCATGTCGACCGAGGCGTTTCAGCTTTTGTCCAGCATGGTCGACCGTGCGCTGGCCGATCCGGCGGCCAAGGGGATCATCCTCACCTCGGGCAAAAAGGATTTTGCCGGGGGCATGGATCTCAACGTCATCGCCGCCATGCGGGCCAAGGGCGCGCAGGCGACGTTTGACGGCGTGATGGGCATGCACCAGATCCTGCGCAAGATCGAACTTGCCGGCATGGACCCGAAAACCAAGAAGGGGGCCAAGCCGATTGTCGCGGCCCTTCCCGGCACCGCGCTCGGCATCGGGCTGGAACTGCCCCTGGCCTGCCACCGGATCATCGCCGCCGATAACCCCAAGGCCAAGATCGGCCTGCCGGAAATCCTTGTCGGCATCTTCCCCGGCGGCGGCGGCACCACCCGTCTGACCCGCAAGATGGGTGCCATGATGGCCGCGCCCTTCCTTCTGGAGGGCAAGCTGTCGGACCCGAAATCCGCCAAGATGGCCGGTCTGATCGACGAGGTGGTCGCGCCGGAAAACCTGCTTTCCCGCGCCAAGGACTGGGTGCTTTCGGCCCAACCCGCCGATCTGGTGAAGCCTTGGGACGACAAGGGCTATAAAATGCCCGGCGGCGCGCCCTATCACCCGGCGGGCTTCATGACCTTTGTCGGCGCCAATGCCATGGTGTCGGGCAAGACCATGGGGGTTTATCCGGCGGCCAAGGCGCTTTTGGGCGCGGTCTATGAGGGCGCGCTTGTGCCCTTCGACACCGCCCTCAAGATCGAGGCGCGCCACTTCACCTCGCTTCTCATGAACCCCTCCTCCACCGCAATGATCCGCTCGCTCTTCATCAACAAAGAGGCTCTGGAAAAGGGCGCGAACCGCCCCAAGGTGGCCGATCAGACGGTGAAGAAGGTCGGCATCATCGGCGCGGGCATGATGGGGGCGGGCATCGCCTATGTTTCTGCCAATGCCGGGATCGAGGTGGTGCTGATCGACAGCACCCAAGAGGCGGCCAACCGTGGCAAATCCCATTCCGAGGGGCTTTTGGACAAGGGCATCCAGCGCAAGAAGGTTACCGCCGAGAAGAAGGCCGAGGTTCTGGGCCGTATTCTGGCGACGACCGATTATGCCGCCCTTCAGGGCTGCGATCTGATCGTCGAGGCGGTGTTCGAGGACCCCAAGATCAAGGCCGAGGTGACCGCAAAGGTCGAGGCGGCGGTGGGTGCGGATTGCATCTTTGCCACCAACACCTCCACCCTGCCGATTTCATCGCTGGCCAAGGCCTCAAAGCGGCCCGAGCAGTTCATCGGCATCCACTTCTTCTCGCCCGTCGACAAGATGATGCTGGTGGAAATCATCCGGGGCAAGGCCACGGGCGATGTGGCGGTGGCCAAGGCGCTGGATTACGTCCGCCAAATCCGCAAGACCCCCATCGTGGTGAACGATGCGCGCTTCTTCTACGCCAACCGCTGCATCATTCCCTATATCAACGAAGGCATCCGCATGGTGGCCGAAGGGGTGGAACCGGCGCTGGTGGAAAATGCGGCGAAACTGGTCGGCATGCCGCTGGGCCCGCTCCAACTGGTCGATGAAACCTCAATCGACCTTGGGGTAAAGATCGCCAAGGCCACCCGTGCGGCGATGGGCGACGCCTACCCTGACGGCGCGGTGGATGATGTGCTGTTCTGGATGGAGGGTCACGGCCGCTTGGGCAAGAAATCCAACGCGGGCTTTTACGCCTATGATGCCGCCGGCAAGCGCGAGGGTCTGTGGGAGGGGCTTGAGGCCCGCTATCCCACGGCCAAGGACCAGCCCGACCTTGCCACCGTGCAGCATCGCCTGCTGATGGCGCAGGTGCTGGAAGCCGTCCGCGCGCTGGAAGAGGGCGTGCTGACCGACATCCGCGAAGGCGATGTGGGCGCGATCCTTGGCTGGGGCTTTGCGCCCTGGTCGGGCGGGCCCTTTGGCTGGCTTGATATCATCGGCGCGGCCCGCGCGGTGGACATCTGCGAGGGGCTGACCGAAACCTTCGGCCCCCGCTTTACCGCACCGCAGATGCTGCGCGAGATGGCGGCCAAGGGGCGGGTCTTTTATCCCGAGACCCCCGCGAAAGCGGCCTGACCCCCCGCTCGTCGAGCCCAGACCCCGACGCGTCCCCGAAGGGCTTCAAGGAGGGTGTCTGGGCGTGGCGTTCAGGCGGCAGGCTCATCAAAGCGATAGCCGAAGCGCACGATATCCTCGGCGCAATCCTCGGCGATCAGCGCCGCCGTCTCGGGGCTGTAGAACGGCCGCCAATCCCGCGCCCGCGCGCTTTCATTGGCGCGCGGCAGCGGCGTCAGTCGAAAGCCCAGATGCGCCTCAAAAGGGGCCAGATCGGCCTCCATATGCTCGAGCCGGGCATAAAGCTGACAACGCTCAACGCCGCCGCGATCCCGCATATAGGCCGCCGCAGGCCAAAGCCGAAAGGCGGTGCGCGTCTGCGGATGGGCCAGAAACGCCCCGAAATCGCTGGCCTTGGCCAGCCCCACCGCCGGATGGGCAAAGCTTTGGGCGCGCAGCCAGTGGTAATAGCTTACCGCCCGATCCCAAGGGTTGCGCACCAGCGTGACGCAAAACATCGCGGCCAAGTCCTCGGGCGTCACCACCCCGTCGATATCGGCCAAGGTGGAGTGTTTCCACAGCCGCCCCGCCGCCTTGAGCGTCTTAAGCCGCCCCCGCCGCGCCCGCGCCTTCGGCGTGTCGCCGATCAGGATATCGTCCTTCATCGCCCGCCCTTCCAAGGCCAGCGTCAACGCCGTGCCCCCGGTTTTCGGGATATGCACAAAGACAAACCGCCGCCCGCGCGAGATGATCATGCGCTGGCCCAATCTTCGGCGGCCCAATCTTGACGGATACGGGCGGCTGCCTCCGGCGGGGGTCTTTGGGCCATGATGAAATCCATGGCGCTAAACCGGATTGGGCAGCGGGCGGCCTTCGGCAAAGGCGATGAGGTTATCAAGCGCCATCAGCCCCATAGCGGTGCGCACCTCAAGCGTGGCAGTGCCGAGATGCGGCAGAAGCGTGACCGTGTCGAGCGGTAGAAGATCGGGGTGGATCGTGGGTTCGTGTTCATAGACATCCAGCCCCGCCCCGGCGATCTGCTGGGTGGTCAGCGCATGGGCAAGTGCCGCCTCATCCACCACGTCGCCGCGCGCGATATTGATGAAGAGGCCATGCGGCTTCATATGCCCCAACGCCTCGGCGTTGATCAGGTGGCGGGTCGCCGGGCCACCGGGCACCGCAACGACCACGATATCGGCCGCCATGGTCTCAGCCAATGAGGCCGCACGGGCAGGCAGGCCGGGATCGGTGGCGCTGCGGTTGTGGTAAAGGATTTCCATCCCGAAGCCATGATGCGCGCGTCGGGCAATCGCCTTGCCGATGCGGCCCATGCCGATGATGCCCAGCGTCTTGCCCGAGACATGGGTGCCCAGCATCTGCGTTGGATGCCAGCCTTGCCAAAGCCCGGCGCGCACCAGCCGCTCGCCTTCTGCCGCGCGCCGCGCAGTCATCAGGATCAGCATCAGCGCGATATCGGCGGTGGCATCTGTCACCGCGCCGGGGGTATTGGTGACCTCGACCCCTGCGGCACGGGCGGCACCCACGTCGATATGGTTGAACCCAACGCCAAAATTGGCCAGCAGCTTGGCGCGGGGGTTGGGCACATCGGCAAAGACCGCAGCCGAATAAAGATCGCGCAGCGTGGGCAGCACGACGTCATAATCGCGCAACGACGCGCGCAGCTCCTCCGCGCCAAGCGGCAAAGTGTCCTCGCGGGCGGTCACATCAAACCGCGCGCGGGCGGCGGCCATCACGCTGTCAGGCAAAGGCCGGGTGATCAGCAGTTTCATCAAAAGAGTTTCCCCCCCAAGGGCACTTCATGGCCCGGTCCCACCAAGACCACCTCACCCGCCGCATCTGGCAGGCCAAGGATCAACACTTCGGACATCACCTTGCCGATCTGACGCGGCGGAAAATTGACCACCCCCAGAACCTGCCGCCCGACCAGCGCTTCGGGGGTATAATGCGCGGTGATCTGCGCGGACGAACGTTTTTCGCCAATCTCGGGGCCGAAATCGACCCAAAGCTTGATCGCAGGTTTGCGCGCCTCGGGGTAGGGTTCGGCGCGGGTGATGCGGCCCACGCGGATATCGACGCGGGCGAAATCGTCATAGGTGATGGTCATTTCCCGAGCTCCCGCCCACGGTCGGCTGCGGCCTGAATGGCCCGCGCCATCAAGGGGGGCAGGCCAGTGTCCGCGTCCATCAGCACCGCCAGCGCCGCCGCGGTGGTGCCGCCCGGCGAGGTGACATTGACGCGCAACTCTGCCGCCGTTTCGGATGCGCGAAACGCCAGTTCCCCCGCACCGCAGACCGTGGCACGCGCCAGCTTCATCGCCACATCCGGCGCAAGCCCCTGCGCCACACCACCCGCCGCCATCGCCTCGATCAGGTGGAACACATAGGCCGGGCCCGAGCCTGACACGGCGGTGACGGCATCCATCTGATGCTCGCCCTCCAACTCCACCACCTCACCCACCGCCGCCATCAATGCGGCGGCCAGCCGCAGACCCGCCGCCCCGGCATGGGCATTGCCGCAGATCCCGGTAATGCCGCGCCACACCATCGCGGGGGTGTTCGGCATGCTGCGCACAATTGGGGTGCGCGGCCCGAAGGTCTGTTCAAAACTGGCAATCGAGGTTCCGGCGGCAATCGACACCATCAGCGTCCTGCCATTGCCCAAGGCGACAAGGGCCGGCAGGGCCGCCCCCATCATCTGCGGCTTCACCGCCAAAAGCGCCACCGCAGGGGCCGCTGGGACGCCCTTGTTCAGATGCACGCCCGTTGCGATCAGCCAATCAGACGGGTTCGGCTCCAACACCCAAATCGACCCCGGCGGCAACCCCGCCGCCAGCCACCCCGCCAACAAGGCAGAGCCCATCTTGCCGCATCCCAAAAGCACCAGCCCCTCGCGGGCCACCTGTTCCAAAGCCATTGGATCCCCCATTCTCTTGGGGCAGAGGTTAGGCCCGACCGTAAGCCTCGGCAATGGCAACCTTCAGCGCCTCAGCCGGGGGGCGATCACCCCAGGCGACCAGTTGGAACGCGGGATAAAACCGCTCTGCCGCCAAAACGGCAGAGGAAATCAGCCGGTCAATCTGTTCCGCCCCGGCCATCTGGCCCCCCGCCAGACACAGGCCATAGCGCCAGACCATCAGCTTTTGCTCGGCCCAATAGGTGAAACCGCCAGTCCAGACCATGTCATTGCAACGGTTCAACAGGTCATAAAGCGCGGGCAGCCGCTCGTCCGGGGGCTCCATTTCAAAGGTGCAGATCAGCCGCAGCGTTTCATCCTGCGCCGACCATGCCAGCGTCAGCGAATAGGTGCGCCACTGGCCTTCAACCGCCATGGCGATCTGGTCATCGGTGACGCGGTCAAATTCCCAATCGTGATGGGCGGCCAGATCCTCGACAATGTCGATCGGGTGCAGGTCGTCCAGCGTGAGGAAATCTTCAGAAACCGACATAACCGCCCCATCATAAAGCCGTTCATGTGGACACCCCCACAACTGGCTGAGTGTTCGACAGAGATCTGTGTATGCCGAACAAGACCCTTACTAGATATAGTGTGGCCAAGGCGAAAGCCTGTAAAGCAAAATTTGCCGAAATCTTCTGTGGATAAGGCTTTGGGCTGTTGTGGAACTTTCCGTTATCCGTTGACGGGCATAGGATATGCAGCAACCCTTCAACCGCAGCGTGGGCGATTCCCGTTGCCACATCATTGGAGGTTTCTGTGCGTTACTTTGTTATGCTCTCGCTCCTGGCGTTGACCGCCTGCGTCACACCTGCGCCCGTTGTCTCTGACTACAATGGTTCGAGCGTCAAGGTTGTGACCCTGGCGATCACCTCCTCCGAGCCAACCCCGGAGGCCGCAGCAGAGGCATTGCGCATTTGCAAGGCCGGAGGAAAGCGCAAAGCGGAGTACGCTTCGACCCGCGTCAATCGCCAGACATATGAGGCGGAGCACCTCTATCTCTGCCTCTAAGGACAAGATCAGTTCCGAGTTGGCCGCGTTGCCCGGAAATGGTCAGTGCGGCTATTTTCTTTTACTTTCAGTGCGCTATCAGATTCTAGGAACTGACATTCTTTCTGGGAATGCGTTTTCCCGCTTGGCAAGGCCTCAACGGCCTTGTCACAACGACAAAACCGCCCCTTGCAGGCCGAATTATTGCTCTTTTACAGGGATTTAAACGCTAGGTTAATTTTGCTTTCCGGGAGTTTTCAGGAAGGGGCCAGTTGTCCCGATCTTCCAGTTTTTCCCGCATCTGCCAACTTCGCGGCGCACTTGCCGCCTCTTGGTCTAATCCCTTTAAGGCCCGTAGTTCGTTGGGTTTTCCCAGCTAATACGCCTGTTCCCAGCTAATCCCGATATTCTGCAGGTTTAGGTGTCAACACACATTGGCGGTGTGGCCCGCCAGAGGATCGGTCTCAGCCTATCGCCGCAGCAGCCGGAACCCGGCCGAGGCGGCCCAACCGGCCACCGCCGCCATGACCAAGGAGATCAGCCCATAAAGAAAGGGCTGTTCATGCGCCATCACGAACAGCGCGCGTTCCAGCCCGGCTTTGCGCACGCCGATCACCCGCTCTTTATGGTCAATCACCCGGCCATTGCGGGTGATGAACATGCGCACCATGTAATTGCCCTCGATCAGATTGGCAGGCAGGACAATATCGGCGCGAAACAGGGTTTCTTCGACCAGTTGCACCTGCCCTTCCATCAGACGGTAGATGTCATCGGCCCGACGGATACGCTCCAGCGCGGCGATGAAATCGCTGGCGCCCTCGGCTTCGGCGGTGCTGCCAATGGCGCGGATCGCATAGGGCAGGGTGATGCGATAACGCAGATCGTCGGTGTCCGACAAAATCTTGGCCAAGGGGCCGGTGGTGGCGACGGCGTAAAACGAAGGTGCGGCGTCAACGGTGATGGCCGAGGTGTTCACCCAAATGCCCGCCACCCGTTCCTTGCGCCGGATGACCAGCGGCGTCGCGGGGCCTTCGACGGTGATCACCACCTCTAGCCGACCCATATCCGTGGGCGCGGGCGTCTCGCGCTTGACCGCGCCGTAAATCAAGATCTCAGACCCGTCAAAATTCGCCGTGATCGCCACGCGGTTTTGCGACAGACCCGAAACGATGCGCTCGCCCTCGGCCCGTGCCGGGGCCGATGCCAGAACCCCGATCAAGGCCAGCCCCCCCATCACAGCGCGCAAGGGCAAACGGCTCATGGCAGCACCATGGGGCTAAGCGAGAACAGCTCCGCCGGGCGCAGCAACAGATCCAGCGCGATCTTGATTGCCACCGCCAGCACCAATGCGGCCAATAAGATGCGCAATTGCTCGGCCTTGAGCTTGGTGCCCACCTGCGTGCCGATCTGCGCCCCGATCACCCCGCCGATGATCAAGAGAAGCGCCAGCATCATATCCACCGTATGGCTGTTCACCGCATGAACAACCGTGGTGAACCCGGTGACAAAGATGATCTGAAACAACGAGGTGCCGATCACCACCTTGGTCGGCATGCCAAGGATATAGATCATCGCAGGCACCAGAATGAACCCGCCGCCCACGCCCATGATGCCCGCCAGAAAGCCCACCAGCGCCCCCACCGCCAAAGGCGGCAGCACCGAAATATAAAGCCCCGAGGCGCGGAATTTCATCTTGAAGGGCAGACCATGCACCCATGTATGGACATGCGCGCGCCGAATGGGGGCCGCCCCCCCTTGGCTGCGGGCGCGCAGCAAGGCCCGCGCGCTTTCCACAAACATCATGCCGCCAATCAGGCCCAGAAACAGCACATAAGACAGCTGCACAAACAGATCGACCTGCCCCAGCTTGGACATCCACGAAAAGACCTGCACCCCGATCCACGATCCGAACAGACCCCCCACCAGCAAAACGCCGCCCATGCGGAAATCCACCGCCTTGCGTTTGAGCTGCGCCAGAACGCCAGAGATCGACGAGGCCACCACCTGATTGGCCCCCGTGGCCACCGCCACACCGGGCGAAATGCCGATAAACAGCAAAAACGGCGTGATCAGAAACCCCCCGCCCACGCCGAACAAACCCGACAAAAAGCCGACAATGCCGCCAATCCCCAAAAGCAGGAAGGCGTTGACCGAGACCTCGGCGATGGGGAGGTACAGTTGGAACATCGGGATTATTGGAAAGAGGCCTGTTGTCCAAGACTTGCGCCCCTTTGGCGGGCTTGTCAAATCCAGATGATCGCGGCGGTTAGCGCCAGATGCGGGGCGCTGATGCCCAAGCCGATCTGCGGCTGATCTGCGGCCGACCGCCCCCCACCCCCAGCCCCTCCCCACCGGGGGGAGGGGAGGCGCCTTCTGTTACATCGGCTGCGCGAGGCCCCTGAGATAGGCGCGCAGGATGCGCTCCAGCTTCACCGCGCCAAGCGGCGCCATCGCCTTGGTATGCTCATGGCTGATCTGTTCGTCGGACATGCCGGCGGCCATATTGGTGATGGTGGAAATGGCGGCGACCTTCAGGCCCAGAAAGCGGGCCAAGATCACCTCGGGCACGGTGGACATGCCCACCGCATCACCGCCGAGGATCTTGATGGCGCGGATCTCTGCCGGGGTCTCGAACGAGGGGCCGGAATACCAAGCATAGACGCCCTCGGGCAGCGCGAGCCCCTCGGCCTTGGCCGCCGCGCGCAAGGCCGCGCGCAGGTCGGGGTCATGGGCCGTGGTCATCGGCACAAAGCGGGCATCGGTTTTCTCACCGATCAGCGGATTGAGCCCGGAGAAATTGATGTGATCGTTCAAGAGCATCAGATCGCCGGGCGCGATATCGGGGCGCAAGGACCCGGCCGCATTGGTGGCGATCAGATGGTCCGCCCCCAAGGCGCACAGCAATTCCAAGGCGGGGCGCATCGCCGCCGGATTGCCGTTTTCATAGTAATGCTCGCGCGCGCCAAAGACCGCGACGCGCACGCCTTCGAGCTTGCCGATATAGAGGTTCGGGTTATGCCCCGAAACCCCCGCATGCGGAAAGCCCGGCAGATCGGCATAGGGAATGGCCACGCCATCCACCGCATGGGCCAGATGGCCCAGCCCCGAGCCGAGGATGAGGCCAAGCCTGACCGGTTCGCTTCCAGCGCGGGATTGGACGTGTTCAAGCAATGTCATCGGTCGGTCCTGCTTTGGCGGTTGGAGCGGGGGTTTCACACCCCCGCACCCCCGTGGGATATTTGGGCCACATTGAAGGCCTTAGCGTTCTTTCACATAGGGCTCACCGCCCGCGCGGGGCGGGATGGCCTTGCCGACAAAGCCTGCGAGCACGAGGACGGTCAGGACGTAAGGCAGCGCGTCGAGCATCGAGACCGGCACCTTTTGGCCCACCACGCCTTCGACCACATCGGGGCGCAGGGCGAGGGCTTGGAAAAAGCCAAAGAGCATGGTGGCGCCCAAGGCCTGCCAGGGCCGCCATTTGGCAAAGATCAGGGCGGCGAGCGCGATATAGCCGCGCCCGGCCGTCATCTCGCGGCCAAAGCCCGCTTGCAGGGCGGTGGCCATATAGGCCCCGGCAAGGCCGCAAAGGACGCCCGTGATCATTACGGCCGCAAAGCGCAGGCCCTTGACCGAGACGCCCGCGGTATCAACCGAGGCCGGGTTTTCCCCCACCGCCCGCAGCCGCAGGCCAAAGCGGGTGCGGTAGAGAAGCCACCATGTGAAGGGCACGCAAGCGAGCGCGAGATAAACAAGGAAGGAATGGCCCGAGATCACCTCGTAATACATAGGCCCGATGACGGGGACATCCTTCAGCGCCTCGGCAAAGGGCAGGGTGATGGGGTTGAAGCGCCCATCGCCCGACAGGGGCGGCGTGCGCCCGCCTTGGCCGAAAAGCGCCTGTGCTGCCAGCACCGTAATGCCCGAGGCCAGAAAGTTCAGCGCCACGCCCGAGATCAGCTGATTGCCGCGGAAGGTGATCGAGGCGATGCCATGCAGGATGGCAAACAGCATCGAGCCCGCAATCGCCGCCAGAAGCCCGATCCAGACCGATCCGGTCAGCGCCGCGACCGCGCCCGCGCTCATCGCCGCCATCAGCATCTTGCCCTCAAGCCCGATGTCGAAGATGCCCGCGCGTTCGGAATAAAGCCCGGCGAGGCAGGCGAGGAGGAGGGGCGTGCCCAGCCGCAGCGTCGAGTCCAAAAGTTGCAGAAGCGTTGCGTAATCCATCACGCGGCTCCTTTCGCGGGCGCAGGGCTGCGGAACATCACAAAGACCCGCATAAGCATCATCCGCACCATGTAATCCAAGGCCCCGGTGAACAGGATCACCAGACCCTGCACGACAATGCGCAATTCAATGGGGATCTTGGTCCAAAGCCCCAGTTCCGCCCCGCCTTGGAACAGGAACCCGAAGAGAACCGCCGCCAGCACCACGCCCACCGGGTGGTTGCGCCCCATCAGCGCCACCGCAATGCCGATGAACCCCGCCCCCGAGGCCGAGTTTTGCAACAGCCGCTCCGCCTCGCCCATCACATTGTTGATCGCCATCATGCCGGCCAGCCCGCCGGACAGAAGCATCGCGATCATGGTGATCTGAAACCCGTTGATCCCGGCATATTGCGCCGCCGCCCCCGGTTTGCCAAAGGCGCGGATCTGATAGCCCAGCCGCGTGCGCCACAGGATCGCCCAGACCACCCAAGCCGCCGCAAGGGCAATTAGGAAGGTGATATTGGCCGGCACATCCTTGGTGAAGATCAGGTTGAACCCGGGAATGTCGTTCAAAGTCGGCAGGTTGGTCACCGCCGGGAAATTGGCGGTGGCCGGGTCCATCTGGCCATCGGGGCGCAAGACATCCACCAGCATGAATACCATCAGCGAGGCCGCGATATAGTTGAACATGATCGTGGTGATGACGATATGGCTGCCGCGCTTGGCCTGCAAATAGGCCGGAATAGCGGCCCAGGCGGCCCCGAAGAGGGCGGCCGCCATGCCCGCACCGATGAGGGCCAAGGACCAATGCGGCCACGGCAGGAACAGGCAGGCCAAGGCCACGCCAAGCCCGCCAAGCTGCGCCTGCCCCTCACCGCCGATGTTGAAAAGCCCCGCATGAAAGGCAATCGTCACCGCCAGCCCGGTGAAGATGAAACTGGTGGTGTAATAAAGCGTATAGCCCCAGCCATAGGCCGAGCCCAAGGCGCCGGTGACCATGACGTTCAGGGCCTCCATCGGGTCTTGCCCAATGGCCAAAATCACCAGCGCCGAGATCAGCGCGGCCAGTGCAAGGCTGACCAAAGGCACCAGCGCCACATCAGCCCATTTCGGCAAACGCTCCATCAGGCGGCCTCCCCGTTCATCCCGGCCATCAACAGGCCCAACTCGCGTTCATTGGTGGCGCCGGGCAGGCGTTCGCCCATGATCTGGCCGTCGAACATCACGGCGATCCGGTCAGACAGGCTCATGATTTCGTCCAGTTCCACCGAAACGAGCAAAACCGCCGTCCCCGCATCGCGCAGCGCAATGATCTGCTGGTGGATGAACTCGATCGCGCCGATATCCACCCCCCGCGTCGGCTGGCCGATCAGCAAAAGCGCGGGCTTGCGCTCCATCTCGCGGGCCACCACGATCTTTTGCTGATTGCCCCCCGAAAAGGACTTGGCGGGCAAGGACGGGATCGGCGGGCGCACGTCAAACGTCGCCATCTTCCGCTCGGTGTCGGCAATCAGCGCGGCATTGTCCATGAAGAGCGCGTTCTTCTGATAGGCCGGGTCGTTGTAATAGCCCAAGGCCACGTTTTCCCAAGCGCTGAAATCCAAGATCAGCCCGTGGTGATGGCGGTCTTCGGGCACATGGGCAATGCCCGCCGCGCGGCGCGACTGGCCATCGGCCCCCTTGCCCGACAGGGGCAATTCAGCGCCCTTCATCGTGATGCGACCAGTGCCGCGCGTCATGCCGCCAAGGGCGGCCAAAAGCTCTGACTGGCCATTGCCCGCCACCCCGGCAATGCCAAGGATTTCCCCCGCCCGGATGTCAAAGCTGACGCCTTTCAGCCGTTCCACCCCGTGATCGTCCTTCACCCGCAGGTTCTGCACCGACAGAACCACCTCGCCGGGCTGGGCGGGCACCTTGGCCACCTCGAGCAGCACCTTGCGGCCCACCATCAACTCGGCCAGCGCCTCGGGGCTGGTCTCGGCGGTTTTCACCGTGGCCACCATGGTGCCGCGCCGCATGACGCTCACGTTGTCGGTCGCCTCCATGATCTCGCGCAGCTTGTGGGTGATCAGGATCACCGTCTTGCCCTGTTCCTTCAACCCTTTGAGGATACGGAACAAATGATCCGCCTCATCCGGCGTCAGAACCCCCGTCGGCTCGTCCAAAATCAGAATATCGGCTTGGCGATAGAGCGCCTTCAGGATCTCTACCCGCTGCTGATGACCCACCGACAGATCCTCGATCAGCGCGTCGGGATCGACGTCCAACTCATACTCGCGCGCCAGATCCGCCAGCACCTTGCGCGCCCGCGACAGCGAGGTGTTCAGCATCGGGCCATCCTCGGCCCCCAGCACCACATTTTCCAGCACGGTGAAATTCTGCACCAGCTTGAAATGCTGAAACACCATGCCAATGCCCGCGCGAATGGCGCTTTGGCTGTCAGGAATGGCGGTCAATTTACCATCAATGAAAATCTGCCCCGCATCGGCCTTGTAAAACCCGTAAAGGATCGACATCAGCGTGGATTTCCCCGCGCCGTTTTCGCCAATGATGCCGTGGATCGTGCCCTTTGGCACTGCGATATTGATGTCTTTATTGGCCTGAACCGGGCCAAAGGCTTTGGAAATACCCTTCAGCTCAATGGCAAACTGGGCGTTGCCCATGTGCAGCTCTCCCCCGAATGACGCCGCAGGGCCGGTCCGCTGTGGCGCGGCTTCGGTGCTTGGCCCTTTCGGAAACTGTGCCGCGCCTGACGTGCAGGCGCGGCACCTTTCAGACCAAAGCGGTCTTAGAACGTGGCAGCCGGGCAGGTGTTGTCCGACATATAGTCATGCACAGCCAATTCACCCGATTTGATCTTGGCGGCAGCCTCATCGACAGCGGCCTGCATCTCGGGGGTCACAAGGGCGGCGTTGTGCTCGTCCATCGCATAGCCCACGCCCTCATTGGCCAGACCCATAACGTTGATGCCGGGGGTCAGCGCCTCGCCTTCCTTGAAGGCCTCATAAACCGCGTTGTCCACGCGCTTCAGCATCGAGGTCAGAACCTTGCCGGGGTGCATGTAGTTCTGGTTGCTGTCCACGCCGATCGACAAAATGCCTTCGTCGGCGGCGGTTTGCAGAACGCCCACGCCGGTGCCGCCCGCGGCCGCATAGATCACATCCGCACCTTGGGCCTTTTGCGCCTTGGTCAGCTCCGACCCTTTCACCGGGTCATTCCAAGCTGCTGGCGTAGTGCCGGTCATGTTCAGAACCACGGTTGCATCGGGGTTCACCGCCTTGACGCCCTGCGCATAGCCGCAGCCGAACTTGCGGATCAACGGAATATCCATGCCGCCGATAAAGCCCACGGTGCCCGATTTCGAGGCCAAGCCCGCCATCATGCCGACCAGATAGCTGCCCTCATGCTCGTTGAAGACCACCGATTTCACGTTCGGCTGCTCCACCACCATATCGATGATCGCAAACTTGGTGTCGGGGAAGTCGGGGGCGACCTTGCTCAGCACATCGCCAAAGGCAAAGCCGGTCATCACAACAGGGTTCGAGCCCGCCTCGGCCAAACGGCGCAGCGCCTGTTCGCGCTGGGCCTCGTCCTGCATTTCCAGCTCCTTATAGGTGCCGCCGGTTTCGGCCTTCCAACGCTCGGCCCCGTTGAACGCAGCCTCGTTAAAGGATTTGTCGAACTTGCCGCCAAGGTCGAAGATGATCGCGGGCTCAGCAAAGGCCGCACCGCTCGTCAGGGCGACGGTGGCAGCGGCGCCAAGCAGATGTTTCATCAGGGTCATGGTGTTCTCCCGGTTATGACACATGTTGCCTTTTGACCCGGCCGCAGCGACCGGCACAAAAGGATCCGCGGCAGTTTAGGGCGGAAGGCGCGGACAGGGTCAACAGGAATCTGTGACCTGCCGCTGCGGCACTTGGTTTCGCCTATAAGCTGATCGGTCCATGCGAAATTGGTATTAATTTGGTCACATCAAGGATCTGACCAAGATCAGCGCATCCTCGGCCCGCCCATCGGGGTGATGATAATATGCGCGCCGCCGCCCGGCGGGCTGAAAGCCACAAGCGCCATAAAGCGCGCGCGCCGCCTCATTGCCCTCGGCCACCTCAAGAAAAGCTGATTCGCCCCCCCGCGCGCGGGCCTCATCGACAAAGCGCAGCACCAGCCCCCGGCCCAGACCCGCCCGCCGCTGATCGGGATGCACGGCGATGGTCAACACCTCGGCCTCTCCGGCCACCACCCGGCCCAGCAAAAAACCGCCTTGCGCGGTCATGGCAAAACTGTGCGGGCTGGCCAGAACCTCGGTGATCTCGGCCACCGACCATGGGCGCGGGGTGGTGAAACACAAACCATGCAGCGCGGCCATGTCGGCCGGGGACATGGCAGGTGTCATGGCCGGAAAGCTGGCCGCAGTCATGGCAAAGGATCAGGCAGAATGACAGGCGGCAGGTCGCTCGGCGGCGCGGCATCGGCCCCACGCAGGTAAAACGGCGCCGGGCGTGGCTGCGGCAGGGCGCGCGCCGCGGCGATCCGGGCCATCGCCTCGGTCAGGGGCATGGCCGGGGGCAAAGCGTCCGGCCCGGCGGCGCTGCCGGTGACATGCGTCGTCTCAACGACATGCGCCAGATCCGAGACATCCAGCAACAGCGCATCTTGGTCGCTGCTGCCAAAACCCTGCACATAGACCTCGCCGCGCCGGGCATCTTCGATCACGGTCAAGGGGCGCGGCAAACCATAAGCCAAAGCCTCCAGCCGGGTGATGCCCAAAGCAGGCACCCCCAAGCCCAAGGCAAGCCCCCGCGCCGCCGCCACCGCAATCCGCACCCCGGTGAAATTGCCGGGGCCAGTGCCGACGGCCAGCCGGGTCACATCAGACCAACCCAAGCCAGCATCGGCCAAAAGCCCCTCCAAAAGCGGCATCAACCGCTCGGCCTGCCCCTTTTCCATCGGCTCATGCCGCGTCAGCACCCGGCCATCGGGCAAAAGCAAAGCGGCGGCGCAATGCGCCGCCGATGTGTCAAAGGCCAGAACCACCCCCGCCATGGCCTTAGGCCGCAACCGGGCGAACCTCGGTCACTTCTGGGATGTAATGGCGCAACAGGTTCTCAATGCCCATCTTCAGCGTCAGCGTCGACGACGGGCAACCCGCACAAGCGCCCTTCATATGCAAATAGACAACGCCCCGGTCAAAGCCGTGGAAGGTGATGTCGCCACCATCCTGCGCCACAGCCGGGCGCACGCGGGTGTCCAGCAATTCCTTGATCTGACGCACGATATCGCTGTCAGGCCCGTCATGCGCCTGATGGGCCGCAGCCTGCTCGCCGGTCAAGACCGGCTGGCCCGACTGATAATGCTCCATGATCGCGCCCAAGATCGCAGGCTTGATATGGCCCCAATCCACCTCGTCGGCCTTGGTCACGGTCACAAAATCCGTGCCAAAAAACACCCCCGTCACCCCCGACACCGCGAAGATGCGGGTCGCCAAGGGCGATTTGCCCGCCGTCTCGGCGCTGGGAAAATCCGCGGTGCCCATGTCCAGCACGGTCTGGCCGGGCAAAAACTTGAGCGTGGCGGGGTTTGGCGTGGATTCGGTCTGGATGAACATCTGTGGTATCTCCGACTATTCGTGTCGGATATGCGCCCGAGGGCGGGCAGAGTCAAGGTTTGGCCAAAGGATCGTGCAGCGGCCTGCGCTTAGGTCTGCGGGCTGTAATAGCCATACATCGCCTCTAACGCCTCGGCTGCGCGGTTGTGGGTTGGGCGATTGATCGGCTGTGTCGGTCTGCTGGCAGGGGGCGGGAAAGGCGCCGTGTAATAGGCCAGTCCCGGAACATCAGAGGTTTTTGCCGGCAGGGCTTTGGGGTGACGTGTCATGGCGACGTCCTTCTGTAATCCCTCCCCACAAGAACCATAACACAATTTGCTGCATCGCGGCATTGTTTATTTTGCAATCGCAGCATGTCCGGGCCGCATGGCCCACAGCACCGCCTCAGGTGATGCTTTCCAGCCGTTCCTTGCTCATTTCCCCCGGCACGATGGTGATCGGGATCGGCAGGCTGCCCGAATTGCGGGTCATCTGTGTGACCAAGGGGCCGGGGCCGGATTTGTCATTGCCCGCGCCCAAGACCAAAACCCCGATCTCAGGATCCTCGCGCACCTGCGCCAAAATCTCGGTGGCCGGATCACCTTCGCGGATCACAAGCTCGGGGTTCACGCCCTTTTTGTCGCGCATCCATTTGGCAAAGACCTGAAAATGCGCCTCAATCCGCTCGCGCGCTTCGGCGCGCATGAGGTCGGCCACCCCAATCCAGCCCTGAAATTCTTCGGGCCGGATGATCGACAGGATCTGCACGCCGCCACCGGTATGCGCCGCCCGCAATGCGGCAAAGCGCATGGCATTCAGACATTCGCGGCTGTCGTCGAGGACCACAAGGAACTTGCGCATCATCTCTCCCCTTCGCATCAAGTATCGCCGCAAGGTGCGTGGCGCGCAAGGCTTGCCATGCGCGCTCCCCGGAGTTTGCAAAACTCCGGACCGGAAAATGGACATTTTCCGTCGAACGGCCTTAGCCGTTCGAAGCCGCCCAATCCCAGTAAAGCGCCCGCGCCCGTGTCGCCATGGCGTGCGATTTGTAATGTGTGTCGTCAAACCGCGTCACGCGGGTGACCTTGTTGAAATTGCCGGTCAGAAACACCTCATCGGCGGCATGGACCTCGTCAAAGGTGATGACCTTTTCAACCACCTCCACCCCATCGGCGCGCAGGTTGGCGATGTGGCGGCTGCGCGTAATGCCCGCAAGGAAGGTGCCATTGGCGATGGGGGTGAAGGCCACGCCATCTTTCACGATGAACACATTGGCGGTGGCGCTTTCGGCCACATTGCCCATCGCATCGGCAACAAGTGCGTTGGTAAAGCCCATTTTACGGGCCTCGGCGATCATGCGGTAATTGTTGGGGTAAAGGCAGCCCGCCTTGGCGTTGCAGACATTGTCGGCCAGAACCGGGCGGCGGAAGGAGGTGGTGGTCAAGGTCACCGAATTCTCGGGCGCTGACATCGGGATTTCTTCCAGGCAGACCGCAAAGCCCGTGTAATCGCGGTGCGGACCAAGCCCATAGCCGTCATCCTCAAGCCCCCAATACATTGGCCGGATATACAGCGCCTGATCGGGGCGGTAAAATTTCAGCCCGTCGCGCACAATCCCCTCGATCTCTTGCGCGCCATGGGTCGGCGTCAAAAGCATCGCCTCGGCAGACCGGTTCACCCGCGCGCAATGGAGCGCAAGATCGGGCGCCAGCCCATCGAAATACCGCGCCCCGTCAAAGACGGTCGAGCCAAGCCAAGACCCATGATCGGCCGCGCGCATGACCGGGATATTGCCCTCATGCCATTTGCCTTCGAAAAAGGTGCGGATATTGGTGCCCGATGCCATGCTGGTCCTCCTGAATTTGGCCGGAGTTAATCAGGATGGGCGGGCGAGGGGAAGGGGGCCGATGTGGAAGCGGGGGCCAGCCCCCCGCACCCCCCGGAGTATTTGGGCCAAGAGGAAGATCAGGGCCGTGCAAAGGGCCGAGAGGTGAAAAATGCGCCGCCGCCCGGGAACGGCGACGCAAGGGGCAACAGACGAGGCCGGGGAAAGACCTCGGCCCTTTATGGGCGCGCGATGCAACGGTTTCGTGACGCTTTAGCGCCGCGAGCGGATCATGCCGACGATGTCATAAACGCGGTCGACGATCGGGCGGGCAATCGCCTCGGCGCGCTCGGCCCCTTGGCCCAGGATGCGGTCAATCTCGGCGGGGTCTTTCATCAGCCGGTTCATTTCCGTCGTGATGGGGGCGAGTTTCGCCACCGCAAGATCGGCGAGCGCCGGTTTGAAGGTGCCAAACTGCGCGCCTGCGAAATCGGCAATCACCTGATCCACCGTATGCCCGGCGAGGGCTGCGTAAATGTTCACCAGATTGCGCGCATCGGGGCGGTCTTTCAGCCCTTCCACCGTATCGGGCAAAGGCTCGGGGTCGGTCTTGGCTTTGCGGATCTTGGCGGCGATCTGGTCGGCGCTGTCGGTCAGGTTGATGCGGCTTTGATCCGAGGGGTCGGATTTCGACATCTTTTTCGTGCCATCGCGCAGGCTCATCACGCGGGTGGCGGCCCCTTCGATCAGGGGTTCCACCACCGGGAAGAAATCCACCTTGAAATCATTGTTGAACTTGATCGCGATATCGCGGGCCAGTTCCAGATGCTGTTTTTGATCCTCACCCACCGGCACCATGGTGGCGTGATAGGCCAGAATATCGGCGGCCATCAGCGCGGGATAGGCGAAAAGGCCTAAGGATGCCGCCTCGGCATGTTTGCCCGCCTTGTCCTTCCACTGGGTCATGCGGCCCATCCAGCCCATGCGCGCCACGCAGTTGAAGATCCACGCCAGTTCCGCATGGGCCGTCACTTGGGATTGGTTGAAGAGAATTGATCGCACCGGATCAATCCCGGCGGCGATAAAGGCTGCCGCGCCTTCGCGGGTTTGCTGGCGCAAGCGTTCGGGGTCTTGCCAGACGGTGATGGCATGCAGATCGACAAGGCAATAGATCGTCTCGATCCCCTCATCCTGCTTTTCAACGAACCGCTTCAGCGCGCCAAGGTAATTCCCAAGGGTCAGCCCGCCCGAAGGCTGGATGCCGGAAAAAATCCGCGGCTTGAATTTGGCATTGGCGGCGGTCTGAGGCGTTTGGACCGGCTCGGACATCGGGAACTCCATCTGGAATGTTGTGCCTGATCGGCTTATCGCTGTGACGCAGGGCCGTCAATCAAGCCCCGAAGGAGAGCCAGATGCAAGACCGCAACGCCCCGCCCCTGAACCCTTTGCCACCCGTGGTCTGGGCGCTGGCCCTGCCGATGATCGCGATGGAGATCGTCTTGCAGATGGGGGCCTCTGGCGTGGCGGGCGGCCCCGAGGCTGTGGGCTGGCGGATCGAGGCGATCACAGCCTTGGCCTTTGTGCCTGATCTGTGGCGCGAGATGCTGTCCTTGGGCCAGTTCCCCGCCGAACATATGGCGCGGTTTCTGGGCTATCCGTTTGTGCATGGCAATCTGACCCATACCGTCTTTGCCGTGGTCATCCTGTTGGCCTTGGGCAAATTCGTGGGCGAGGTTTTGCGCTTTTGGGCGGTGCTGATGGTGTTTTTCAGCGCGGCGGTGGCGGGGGCCTTGGCCTATGGGTTTTGGGCTGGGCCCGCGCCGCTCTTTGGTGCCTATCCCGGCGCCTATGGGCTTGTCGGGGCCTTTACCTATCTGATGTGGCTGCGACTTGCCGGATCGGGGCGCGAATATCGGGCCTTTACGATGATCGGGTTTTTGTTGGCCGCGCAATTGCTGTTTGGGCTGTTGTTCGGCGGCAGTCAGGAATGGATGGCTGATCTCGCGGGTTTTGCGGCGGGCTTTGCGGTGACCATTCTGGTGGTGCCCGGCGGCATTGGTCGCCTGATGCACCGCCTGCGTCACCGCTGACGGCGCAGGCCCTTCAACTCGGCCCAGCGAAAGGCACGAAGCGCAAAGCCACTGGCGAAATAGGTGACAATGCCAAGCCCCACCAGCACCGCCAGCGCCAGATAGCGCCAGCCTGCCGATTGCAACCAAGGCTGCAACACCAGCGCCGCCCCCCAGACCATCAGCACCATCGCCCCGCAGGCCAAAAGCACCAAGGGAAGGCGTGACATCAGCCGATCGTCAAACTGCGCCTCCGGCCCCATCCGGCGCGCGCCCCACCACAATTGCCCCACCATGATCCAAGCTGACAGCGTGGTGGCAATGGCGGCGGCGGCAAAGCCGATCAGCGGCATCAACCCCACGGCCAAGACCGCATTGGTCACCATCGACCAAACGGCATAGCGAAACGGGCTGCGGGTGTCTTCGCGGGCAAAATACAAAGGCTGCATCACCTTTTGCAGCACGAATGCGGGCAGCCCGGCGGCATAGATCGCCAGCGCAAGCGCGGTATTGGCCGTATCCACCGCGCCAAAGGCGCCGCGTTGGTAAAGAACCTCGATAATCGGATGCGACAGCACCATCAGGCCCATGGCCGAGGGCAGCGTCAAGACCAGCGCAAACTCGGTCCCCCGGTTGAACGCATCCTGCCCCCCCGCCGCATCATTCGCCCGCAGTCGGCGCGACAGTTCCGGCAAAAGAACGGTGCCGACCGCAATCGCCACCACGCCCAAGGGCAGCTGATACAGCCGGTCCGCATAGACCAGCCACGAAATCGCACCCTCAGTCCCCGAGGCGACCTGCCGCGACACCAAAAGGTTCACCTGCACCACACCCCCCGCCAGCATCGCAGGCCCGGCAATGATGAACAGCCGCTTCAGATCCGGCGTGATATGCGGCATCCGCAGGCGCGGCACAAAACCAATCCGCGCCGCCGCCGCCCAAGTAAACGCCAGCTGCGCCACGCCCGTCACTGGCACCGTCCAAGCCAGCGTCATCCCCATATCCCAGCCCGCAACAGCGGCCAGCCACATAGCGGCGATGAACACAAGGTTCATCAAAACCGGCACAAACCCCGCCTCGGCAAAGCGGCCATGGGCGTTCAAAACCCCCGCCAGCATGGCGAAAAGTGAGATGAAGAAGATATAGCAGAATGTGATCCGGCCATAGGTCACCGCCAGATCAAACCGCGCATCGCCGACAAAGCCCGAGGCCATGGCCCACACGAGAAACGGCATTGCCACCGTGCCTATCAGCACCAAAGCCAGCAAAATCGCCGACAGGCCCGCAAAGGCATCTTGGGCAAACCCCTCGGCATCCTCGCCCGCCTCAAGCTTCTTGGCATAGATCGGCACAAAGGCTTGGTTGAACGCCCCCTCGGCGAAAAACCGGCGGAACATATTGGGCAGCGAAAAGGCGACGTTAAAGGCATCGGCCACCGCCCCCGCGCCCAGATAATTCGCCATCATCAGATCGCGCGCCAACCCCGCGCCGCGTGACACCAGCGTCCAGATCCCCAAGGTCAGGATATTGCGGATCATCCGTGCCGCGCCGCTCATGCGCTGGCCCTTTCCGCGCCTTCGGTGATCGCCTGACGCAGCTTTTTCTCCAAAGCCTCTTGCCGGGTCTTGGCGTGCAGCTTCAAGCCAAACATGTCCTTGACGTAAAAGGTATCCACCACCTGCGCGCCATAGGTGGCAATCACCGCACTGGAAATCTGCATATTGTTCACCGCCAGCGTGCGGGTCAGGTCATACAAAAGACCGGGCCGGTCGCGGGTATCCACCTCGATGATGGTGTAGATTTCCGAGCCCTCGTTATCAAAGGTGATATGGGTCGGAAAACGGAACTCGCGCTCGCGCTTTTTCACCTTGTCGCGCCCCGCCAGCGCCTCACGCGCCACCACCTCGCCTTTCAGCGTCTTGTCGATCATCTGCGTCAGACGCGGCAAACGCTCTACGTCATAGGGCTTGCCGTCGCCATCCTGTATCCAGAACACCGGCGTCGCATAGCCGTCTTTCGATGTATAGGTTTTCGCATCCACCACATTCGCGCCCACCAGCGCCAAGGCCCCGGCCAACCGGCTGAAAATGCCCGGATGATCGGCCAAGGCAAATGCCGCGCGGGTGGCATCGCGCGCGGGTTCGGGGTGCAGATCAATGCGGATCTCGCTGTCATCCAGCCCCCGCAACAGCCGGGCAAAGACCTCTTGGGTGTCGGTGGTCAAGCCCTGCCAATAGGGCGCATAATGGCGCGCCCATTCGGCGCGAATGGCAATATCGCTCCAATCGGTCAGGCGCGCGGCCAAGGCGGCCTTGGCCTCATCCTCGCGCTTTTCGCGGTTGATATTCTCCAGCCCGCCTTCCAGCGCCTCGGTGGTCTGCCCGTGCAACTGGCGCAAGAGCATGGCCTTCCAGTTGTTCCACGTGTTCGGCCCCACGCCGCGGATGTCGCAAACCGTGAGAACCGTCAGCAAATCCAGCCGCTTTTTGGTTTTCACCGCCTTGGCAAAATCGCGCACCGTGCGCGGGTCACCAATGTCGCGCTTCTGCGCCATGTCCGACATCAAAAGGTGATAGCGCACCAGCCATTCGACCGTTTCGCTTTCCTCCTCATCCAGCCCCAGCCTTGGCGCAATCCGCCGCGCCATCTGCGCGCCGATGATCGAATGATCCTCAGGCCGCCCCTTGCCGATGTCATGCAGCAAAAGCGCCACATAGAGCACCCGCCGATTGACCCCTTCCTTCAGGATCGACGACGACAAGGGCAGGTCTTCCACCAATTCCCCCCGCTCAATCTGTGCAAGGGTCGAGATGGTCTGGATGATATGCTCGTCCACCGTATAGTGGTGATAGACGTTGAACTGCATCATCGCGACGATGTTTTCGAACTCGGGGATAAAGGCCGACAAAACGCCAAGCTCGTTCATCCGCCGCAGCGCGCGTTCGGGGTTGCCGTGTTTCAGCATCAGATCAAGGAAAATGCGCTGCGCTTCAGGGTCGTCGCGCATCTCGTCGTCGATCAGATGCAGATTGGCCGCAATCAGCCGCATGATATTGGGGTGCAAGAGATAGCCCGACCGCAAGCCTTCCTCAAAGGCGCGCAACAGGTTCAGCTTGTCTGACAGGAACTTCGCGGGGTCGGCCGCATCAATGCGGCCCTGCACGAGCTTATAGCCCTTGGCCACCGATTTGCGGCTGAAAAACCCCATCAGCCGCGCCTCTGGCTTGACGTGACGGGCCTCCAACTCGGTCAGGAAGACGCGGGTCAATTCGCCCACGCGGGTGGCGTGGCGAAAGTAATCTTGCATGAAATGTTCCACCGCGCGCCGCCCCCCGGCGTCGCGGTAACCCATGCGCGCGGCCACCTCGACCTGCATGTCAAAGGTCAGCTGATCCACCGGACGGCCCGCGCTGTAATGCAAATGGCATCGCGCGGCCCAAAGGAAGTTCTCCGCCCGCTCGAACTGGGCATATTCCTCGGCCGTCAACAGCCCCGCGCCGACCAGCCCGGCGGATGAGGGCACCCGGTGCAGATATTTGCCAATCCAATACAGCGTCTGCAAATCGCGCAGACCACCCTTGGCCTCTTTGACATTCGGCTCCAACACATAGCGCTGCCCACCTTGGCGCTTGTGCCGCTCGGCCCGTTCGGCCAGCTTGGCCTCGGTAAACTCGCGCCCGGTGGTCTTGAACAGCTCGGCCCACAGCTTGTCGCCCAGCTCGGTGGCCAAAGGGGCATGGCCGCAGATGAAGCGATGCTCCAAAAGCGCGGTGCGGATGGTGATATCCTCGCGCCCCAGCCGCAGGCAATCGGCCACAGTGCGGCTGGAATGGCCGACCTTCAGCTTCAGATCCCACAGCATATAGAGCATGGATTCGATCACCGCCTCGGCCCAAGGGGTGATCTTCCACGGCGTCAGGAACAACAAATCCACATCCGAATGCGGTGCCATCTCGGCCCGGCCATAACCGCCAACGGCCAGCACGGCGATGCGCTCGGCCTCGGTGGGGTTGGGCAGGGGGTGCAGATGCCGTGCAATGGCCAGCGCGGTCTTGACCAAACCATCGGTCAGCGCCGATTGATCGCCGACCAAGGCGCGGGCCTGTAAGGGGGCCTTCGCAAAGGCGGCCGCAAGGGCGGCATTGGCGCGCGCCTTTTCACCCGCCAGATGCCGCACCGCAAGCGCCCGCGCCGCGCGCGCCTCGGTGCCCGGCTGCGCGGCCAGCTCGGCCAGAATGGCCGCCGTCAACCGCTCTGCATCAATCAAGTCTGACGGCGGCACCAAACCGATGCTGCCATCACCATCTGCCACAGCCGCAGCATCCGGGGCCTCTGGGGCGTGCGATTGGCTCATCCCGTAAACCCCAGCGGTGCTGCTCAGAACCCCGGCCCGGCAAAGCTGCGCGGCGCGGAATCGATGATGGTGGCCTGACCGCCCCTGATCTGGGCAACGGCCAAACCGCGCTCGTTTTGGCCATCCACCCGCAGGCGGAAAATGCCGTTCACGCCGACAAACCCCGCCGATTGCGTCAGCGCATCGCGCGGCAGCGGGCCTTGCAGGCTCGTCCGGCTCAGCGCGCCCACGGCGGCAATCCCGTCATAGGCCAGCCCGGCAATCGGATGCGGCGGCTCGCCATAGGCAGCGGCATAGCGGTTTTGGAACTGCGCGAACAAGGCAGGGTCAGGCATGGCAAACCAACCGCCCTGCACACCCGGCAGTCCCAAGGTGGCGCTGGGAATATCCCAGCGGGTCAAGCCCATGAACTGCGCATTGGCCGATGACAGCCCATTGTCCACCAACAGCTGCGACACCAAGGGCAGCGCCCCCGAACTGTCCGCGGTCAAGAAAACCGACTGCGCCCCGCTCTCACGCGCGGCCTTCACAATCGACGGGGCCGCCGAAACGACGCCGTTTTGCGAGAATTCATAACTGGCAACCGCCACCACCGTGCCGCCCGCCGCGCGCACGCCGCGATCAATCGCGGCCTTGCCTAGATTGCCTGCGGTGTTGCGATCATGCACGACCATGACCTTGCCCTTGCCTTGACGCACGGCATAGGCCGCAAGGCGCTTGGCGGTGTTGTCAAAGGTTGGGCCCAAGACAAACACGTTGTTTCCGGCAATGTCAGGGTTGTTCGAAAACGACAGAACATTCACCCCCGAGGCCGCCACAGCCACACCTGCGGCATTGGCCTCTTGGGCAAAGACCGGCCCAAGGATCACCTGCGCGCCCTCAGCCACCGCCTTTTGCGCCTGCGAGGCGGCCTGCGCGGGCGAGCCTGCGGTGTTGTAAACCCGCAGATCAACCTGCACGTTTTTCAAATCCGCAATGGCCAGCCGCGCAGCACTTTCCAGACTTTTGGCCAAAATCTCGTCACTGGCCTGCCCCGACCCGCCCGGCACCAGCAAGGCCACCTGCACCTTGCCACTGCCCGACCCGCCCGATGGCGCCGGAGCGGCCCCCGGCACACAGGCCGCTAGCAAGGCCGCAGCCGCGATCACGACAAGATGGCCCAGCGACTTGCGGGCACGCGCTAAAACAGACAACATCAGGTAAATCCCCACCAGACGAAATTGGCAATTGGAGGCCGAACTTAAGGCCTCTGTGGTGGGAAGTAAACGTAAACAGGAGGGCAACAGCCCATGACTGGCGGCAAAACGGTGCATGAGGTGACCCCGCTGGCGGCCGGTCTTTATCTGGTGGCAACCCCGATCGGCGCCGCCCGCGACATCACGCTGCGCGCGCTTGATGTGCTGGCCTCGGCCGATGTGCTGGCCGCCGAAGACACCCGCACTTTGCGCCATCTGATGGAAATCCACGGCATCCCCTTGGGCAAGCGCCCGCTGGTGGCCTGCCATGACCATAACGAGGCGCAAACCAGCCCGCGCCTCGTGCAGGCCATCGCCGAAGGCAAATCGGTGGCCTATGCCTCCGAGGCGGGCACGCCGATGGTGTCAGACCCCGGCTTTCCACTGGCCCGCGCGGTGATCGAAGCGGGGCTGGGCGTGACAGCCGCCCCCGGCCCCTCGGCCGCACTTTGTGCGCTGATGCTGGCAGGCCTGCCGACCGACCGCTTTGTCTTTGCCGGATTTGCTCCTGCCACAAAGGCTGCGCGCCGCAGTTTCTTGCAAGATCTCGCGCATCAACCGGCCACGCTGGTGCTGTATGAAAGCCCAAGGCGCGTTAACCAAATCTTGAATGATCTGTGCGAGATTTTGGGTGAGGGGCGCAAAATGGCGCTGTGCCGTGAAATGACCAAGCGATTCGAAGAGGTCATTCGCGGCACCGTCGCCGAGGTGCGCGATGCGTGCAAAGACCGGGATCTAAAGGGCGAAATCGTTCTTGTTCTGGGCCGAGGTGAGGCGGTGGTGTCAGATGCCGCCACGGTGGAGGCGGCCTTGGACCGGGCCTTGGCGACGATGAAGGTCAAGGATGCGGCCACCGCGGTGGCCGAAGCCTTTGGTCTGCCCCGGCGTGAAGTGTATCAGATGGCGCTTGCGCGCGGATCGATGGAAAGGGACTGACGATGAACAATCGTATGCGCGGCCTCAGATCCTATCAGGCCGGTCTGGCCGCCGAGGCCATGGTTGAACGGCTTTATTCAGGTTCCGGTCGGCCGATCTGCGCGCGGCGCTGGCGCGGCCTGTCCGGCGAGATTGATCTGATTGCCCGCGACGGGGCCGAGGTGATTTTCATTGAGGTCAAGCAAAGCAAGACCCATGCGATGGCCGCCGAACATATCAGCCCGCACCAGATTGCCCGGATTTTCGATACGGCGTCAGAATTCGTCGGCGGCGAACCCGCGGGGCAGTTGACGCCTGTGCGTTTCGATCTGGCCTTGGTTGATGCGCAGGGCCGGATTGAGATTATGGAAAACGCCTTCGCCGCCTGAACGTCTGGGGGTTTGCAACTGGGGCAGCCATGGGCCACAAAGGGCGCGCATAACGAAGGAGCGCGCCATGGTGCTGAAAACGGGGCTGAAAGTAGCGTTGCAGATGGATCCGATCGGATCGGTGAACATCAACGGCGATTCGACATTCCGCATCGGACTTGAGGCGCAGGCGCGCGGTCATGCGCTGTTTTTCTACACGCCCGACAAGCTGGCCTTTGTGGAAGGCCGTGTCATGGCGCGCGGCTTTCCGATCGAGCTGCGTCGAGAAGAGGGCAACCATGTCACCTATGGTCCCGAAACCGAGGTGGATCTGGGCGAATTTGACGTGGTTTGGCTGCGCCAAGATCCGCCCTTTGACATGGGCTATATCACCACCACTCATCTTTTGGAGATGATCCATCCCAAAACGTTGGTGGTGAATGATCCGTTCTGGGTGCGCAACAGCCCTGAAAAGCTGTTGGTGCTGAACTTTCCCGACCTGACGCCGCCCACCGCGATTGCCCGTGACCTCGCGACGATTCGCGCCTTTAAGGCGCGGCATGGCGATATCATCCTGAAGCCGCTTTACGGCAATGGCGGCGCAGGCGTGTTCCGGCTGGACCCCAACGACCGTAACCTTGCTTCGCTGCATGAGCTGTTCACCGGGATGAGCCGCGAGCCGATGATCGTGCAAAAGTTCCTGCCAGATGTCTCCAAGGGCGACAAGCGGGTGATCTTGGTGGATGGCGAGCCGGTCGGCGCCATCAACCGCGTGCCGCAGGCGGGGGAGACGCGGTCGAATATGCACGCCGGCGGGCGGCCCGAGAAGGTGGGGCTGACCCCGCGCGATCTTGAGATTTGTGCGCGGATCGGTCCGGTCTTGAAGGAAAAGGGTCAGGTCTTTGTCGGCATCGACGTGATCGGTGATTGGCTGACCGAGATCAACGTCACCTCGCCCACCGGCATTCAGGAGTTGGAGCGGTTTGACGGCACCAACACCGCCGAGAAGATCTGGCAGGTGATCGAGGCCAAGCGCGGGCGCTAGCCGCCCCTCCTCGTCCGCCTTCGGCGGCTCGTCGGCCCCTCCCCCGAGGAGCGCCGCAGGCGACGACGAGGCTCACCCTTTCGCCCCCACCGTCAGCCGGAAACTCACCGCCTCGGCGATATGGGGCAGCCGCACCCCCTCGCTGCCATCGAGATCGGCAATCGTGCGCGCCACGCGCAACACCCGGTGATAGCCCCGCGCCGACAGCCCAAAGCGTTCCGCCACCCGCACCAAAAGCGCACGCCCCTCGGCATCGGGGCTGGCGGTCGCTTCCAGCAGATCGCCCTCCAGATCGGCATTCACCCGCGCCGTTGCATGGCCCTGAAACCGCGCCGCTTGCCGCCCGCGCGCCGCCATCACCCGCGCGGCCACCATGGCCGATGTGTCGCCCGATGGTGGCAGGTCCAGATCGGTATAGGCCACCGGCGGCACCTCGACCCGCAGATCGAACCGGTCCATCATCGGCCCCGAAATCCGCCCCAGATAGTCTTCGCCACACAAAGGCACCTTGGCGCAGGCGCGGGCAGGATCCGTCATATAGCCGCATTTGCACGGGTTCGCCGCCGCCACCAACAAGAACCGCGCCGGATAGCGGATATGCGCATTGGCCCGCGCCACCACCACATCGCCCGTCTCAATCGGTTGGCGCAGCGTTTCCAGCACAGCACGCGGAAACTCGGGAAACTCATCCATGAACAGCACCCCATTATGCGCCAGCGAAATCTCCCCCGGTTTCGCCCCCTTACCACCCCCCACAATCGCCGCCATCGACGCCGTATGATGCGGCTCGCGAAACGGCCGCTCGCGCGAAATCCCGCCTTCCGTCAACAGCCCCGCCAGCGAATGGATCATCGAGGTTTCCAGCGCCTCCGCCGCCGACAAAGGCGGCAGGATCGAGGGCAGCCGTGCCGCCAACATCGACTTGCCCGATCCCGGCGTGCCCACCATCAACAGATGATGCCGCCCCGCCGCCGCGATTTCCAACGCCCGTTTGGCGCGCTCTTGCCCCTTCACCTCGCGCAGATCGCGGCCCCCCGCCGGGCGCGTCACCTCGCCCGCCTCGGCCGGGGTCAGGGGCGCTTGATTGGTGTAATGGCGCAAAACCTCGTGCAGGGACGCCGCCCCCAACACCTGCGTTGCCCCGACCCAAGCCGCCTCGGCCCCGCAGGCGCGCGGGCAGAGCAACAGCTTGTCCTCCTCTGCCGCGCACATCGCCGCAGGCAGGGCGCCAATCACCGGCACCAACCGCCCATCCAGCGCCAATTCCCCCAGCGCCACGCTGCGCTCCACCTCATCTTTCGGCACGATCTCCAGTGCGGCCAACAGCGCCAGCGCGATCGGCAAATCGAAATGGCTGCCCTCTTTCGGCAGATCGGCGGGCGACAGGTTCACCGTAATGCGCTTCGACGGCAGCGCGATCGACAGCGCGCTCATCGCGGCACGCACCCGCTCTTTCGCCTCGCTCACCGCCTTGTCGGGCAGGCCCACAAGGTTAAAGGCCGGCGCCCCCGGCGACAGCGCGCATTGCACCTCGACCAGCCGCGCCTCGACCCCTTCGAATGCCACCGTAAAGGCCCGCGCAACCATCTTGCCTCCGCTTCAATGGTTAACGGTTAGGCCAACAGCGTTAGCAAAGGGTTAACGCGGGCAAGGCGAACCCCGCGAAGAGCGACGGGAACCGAGCGATGAGCCGCCTTAGATTAAGGCCATGAACGCAGGCCAGGCCTCGGGGTCAGCCACCGTCTTGTCGCGGCAAAACGCGTTGCAAAAGCCAAAGCAACGGCCCTGCATCTCCAGCACATGGGTCACGGGCTTGCCCGAATAGGGGCAGGCCGCGTTTTCGGCCTGCGCGCCCTCAACTGCGCGGGCCGACAGCGGCACCGGGCCGGGCCAGACCCGCGTGGCATAGGGGCGGCGGTAAAATTCCTGATCCGCCCCATCCACCAGCCCCATCGCGCGCCAGCGCCGGAACGACGGATGCGCCAGATGGGCCTGCACATAACCCATCGCACGGTCCGACACGGGCAGGTTATACCCCGCAATCCGCGCCGCAACGGGCGCAAAAAACGCATCCGCCGCTGAATAGTCCCCGGCCAGCCAGACCTTGGCCCCCGTCTGATCGCGCGCCCAATCCCAGATCACCTCCAACCGCTTCAGATCGTCCAAAACGGCCTCGGGCGGCGCGCAATCCTCATAGCTTACCCGCAGGTTCATCGGGCAATGGCTGCGCAGCGCGCCAAAACCTGCATGCATCTCGGCCGCCAGCACGCGGGCCACGGCCCGCGCTTTCGGGTCTACGGGCCAGATCCCAGCCTCAGGGTGGCGACTGGCCAATTCTTCGGCAATCGCAATGGTTTCGGGCACCACAACCCCATCGGGCGTGCGCATGGTGGGGGCGGTCTTGCCGGGGTGGAACTGCTTCAACAGGGTTGGCAATTCGTCCGTGTAAAGCCGCGCCATCTGCACCTTTACGGGCAGGCCAAAGGCATCAAACAAAAGCCATCCGCGCAACGACCATGACGAATAGCCCCGGTCACCGATTACAAGATCATAGGTCATCTTTACTCTCCTTTCCGGGCAGGAAAGCACGGGCCACCCCGGTCGCAAAGCGCCGATTTGTGCGCGCGCCCATCACGGAATGTGATTGATCGACAAAACCCGCGGGGCCGCGCCAAACTCAAGGCAGGTCACCGACAGATTGTCGATCTTATGGCCAAAGGCCTGCGTCGCCGTCAGCCCGCCCGCGCGCTGAATGGCCGCCACAATGGCCCCGAAATGGGCCACCACAATCACCTCGGGCAAATGGGCCAACCGCGTCACCGCCCGGTCAATCCGCCCGCAAATCGCGTTCCAGCTTTCGCCGCCGGGGGGGCTGACATCGCCGGGCGTTTCCCAAAAAGCGCGGATATGGTCAGGGCTTTGCGCCTCCACCTCGGCAAAAGTTCGCATCTCCCAAGCGCCGAAATGCATTTCGCGCCAGTCGGGATCATGGGGCAGACGCAGGCGGCCCCGCAGCGCATCGGCGGTGGCCACGGCGCGCGACAGATCCGACGAGATCACCGGCACATCCGGCAAATGCGCATTCAGTCGGGCCAGCGCGGCATGGTCCGACAGATCGGCAGGAAGATCCGTCCAGCCCACCATCGCCTTGGCATGCGTCGGCCCATGGCGCACCAGCCAAACCCGGCTCATGCCAGCACCGGAAGCTGGCCCTTCAAGACCATCGGCAGCCCGGCCATCACACCGGCCACCAGATCGGCCGCCTCGGCCAGCCTTTGGTTCAACCGCCCCTGTTCATCGCGAAAATCGCGCGACAGTTTGTTGTCGGGCACAATGCCCCAACCCACCTCGTTTGACACCACGATCACCGGGCCGGGATAGGCGGCAATCGCGTCCAAAAGACCCGCCGTCTCGGCCTCAATATCACCACCGCCCAGCATCACATTGGTCAGCCACAGCGTGGCGCAGTCGATCAACACCACGCCTTCCGCCCGCGCCAAAGCCCCCGCCACATCGCGCGGCGCCTCATGGGTGACCCAGCCATCCCCCCGGTCGGCAATATGGCGATCAATCCGCGCCCGCATCTCCTCATCCCAGATCTCTGCCGTGGCAATATAGGCGCGCGGCAGGCCACTGGCCCCCGCCAACCGCTCGACCAAACGCTCGGCCAAACGCGATTTGCCCGACCGGGCCCCGCCGACGATCAGGGAAAATTTGGGAAAGCCCATGGGCTGCGGTGATCCGATCACTGGTTCGATCCGTAATGAAGTCAACAGGCGTGGATGAGAAACTTTAAGGAGGCGCAGATGGCCCTGGACGGATATACCGATCAAACCCTGTCGCGCCAAGCGCGCGCAGCAGAACTTCTGGACGCCGAAACCGAGGCAGGCCTTGCCCGCGCCTGGCGCGACCACCGCGACACCGCAGCCCTTCATCGTCTGGTCACCGCCTATATGCGGCTGGCCATTTCCATGGCCTCGAAATTCCGCCGCTACGGTGCGCCGATGAATGACCTCATTCAAGAGGCCTCGCTTGGCCTGATGAAGGCGGCCGAAAAATTCGACCCCGACCGCGGCGTGCGCTTTTCCACCTATGCGGTCTGGTGGATCAAGGCCTCGATCCAGGACTATGTGATGCGCAACTGGTCCATGGTGCGCACCGGCTCCACCTCGGGGCAAAAGGCGCTGTTTTTCAACCTGCGCCGCGTGCAGGCCAAACTCGCGCGCGAAGCGGCGGCAGCGGGCGAGGAGCTTGACAGCGCCCAGCTGCGCGAACGCGTCGCCAATGAGGTCGGCGTGACGCTGGCCGAGGTTGAGATGATGGAAGGCCGGCTTTCCGGCATGGACGCCTCGCTCAACGCGCCCCAAGCCGCCGATGAGGACGGGCGCGAATGGATCGACGTCTTGGAAGATGACGGCATGCAAGCCGCCGAGGCGGTTGAGGTGGCCCATGACCACGACGCCCTGCGCCGCTGGCTGGCCAATGCCATGGCGGGATTGAACGAGCGTGAACGCTACATCGTGGCCCAGCGCCGTCTGCGCGAAGAGCCGCGCACGCTGGAAAGCCTTGGCGCGGAAATGGGCCTGTCCAAAGAACGCATCCGCCAGCTTGAGGCCGCCGCCTATGGCAAACTCCGCCGCCATCTCGAGGCCAAGGCCCATGGGGTGCATGATTTTCTGTGATGCCGGGTGTCCGTGATGCCCGCCTTTGCGTGAGGAAAACCGCCGCTGCCATGCTGGCCCTTGCGGCCTCTCCGGCCTTTGCCGCCCAGATTGACCCCACCGACTTGGACCGCGCCCAGACCTTTGGCGCGGCCCAAGTGGTGATCTTGGGCGAATTGCACGACAACCCCACCCATCACACCCTTCAGGCCCGCGCCGTGGCGACCCTCGCCCCCAAGGCGTTGGTCTTTGAAATGCTGACACCCGAGGCGGCGGCCAAAATGCCCGCCCCCTTGCCCGCCCCCTTGCCCGATGCCGCCACCCTAAGCGCCATCCTTGACTGGGACACCTCTGGCTGGCCCGATTTTGGCATGTATTACCCCATCTTCGCCGCCGCCCCTGCGGCGCGCATCTACGGCGCCGAAGTGCCCCGGTCCGAGGCCCGCCGCGCGATGAAGCAAGGCCCCATCGCCACCTTTGGCCCTGATGCCGCCACCTACGGTCTGACCACGCCCCTGCCGCCCACCGATCAGGCCGCCCGCGAGGCTGAACAGGCCGCCGCCCATTGCAACGCCCTGCCGCCTGAGCTTTTGCCCCCCATGGTGGACATCCAGCGCCTGCGCGACGCCGCCTTGGCCCGCGCCGTGGTGCAGGCCATGGCCGACACAGGCGGCCCGGTTGCCGTCATCACCGGCAACGGCCATGCGCGCCGCGATCAGGGTCTGACGGTGCCCTTGGCTCTGGCCGCGCCGGATGTGGCGGTGCTGTCCATCGGGCAATTTGAACAGGCCGCCCCCACCGATCCCCCCTATGACCTATGGCTCATCACCCCCGCCGCCCCGCGCGATGATCCTTGTCTGGCCTTTGGCGGGGCGGCCTCCGGGGGCGGTTGAGTTTGCCCCCGCGCCGCCCTAACGTGGGCCAACCCTGAACGGAGCCCCCCATGCTGGCCGGCAAACGCATTCTTCTGATCATCGGCGGCGGCATTGCGGCCTATAAGTCGCTCTTGCTGATCCGCCTGTTGAAAACCGCAGGCGCGGCGGTCACCCCGGTTCTAACCCGCGCCGGGGCCGAATTTGTCACCCCCCTGTCGGTCTCGGCGCTGGCGGGCGAAAAGGTGCATCAGGCGCTCTTTGATCTGACGGATGAGGCCGAAATGGGCCATATCCAACTGAGCCGCGTCGCCGATCTGGTGGTTGTCGCCCCGGCGACGGCGGACCTCATGGCAAAACTCGCCACCGGTCGCGCCGAGGATCTGGCCTCGACCCTCCTGCTGGCCACCGACACGCCTGTGCTGATGGCGCCCGCCATGAATGTGCGGATGTGGGAGCATCCCGCAACACAGCGCAATCTGGGGATGCTCAAGGCCGACGGCGTGCGCTTTGTCGGGCCTGAGTCTGGCGAAATGGCCTGCGGCGAATACGGCCCCGGCCGCATGGCCGAACCCGAGGCGATTATGGCCGCGATTGCGGCGGCGCTGGCCGAAGGCCCGCTTGCGGGCCGCCATGTGCTGGTCACCTCGGGCCCCACCCATGAACCCATCGACCCGGTGCGCTATATCGCCAACCGCTCGTCAGGCGCGCAAGGCACGGCGATTGCGGCGGCGCTGCGCGATCTGGGCGCCCGCGTGACCTTTGTGACCGGCCCCGCGTCTGTGCCGCCCCCCGATGGTGTGAAGGTGGTCCGGGTGGAAACCGCGCGCGAGATGTTCGAGGCGGTCACGGCAGCGCTGCCCGCCGATGCCGCCGTCATGGCCGCCGCCGTGGCCGATTGGCGCGTGGCCAATGCCGGGGCGCAAAAGATGAAGAAAGACGGATCAGGCCGCGCGCCCGCGCTGGAATTTGCCGAAAACCCCGACATTCTGGCCAGCCTGTCGCAAAACCCCCTTCGCCCGCGTCTGGTGGTGGGCTTTGCCGCCGAGACGGAACATGTGATCGACCACGCCACCGCCAAACGCGCACGCAAGGGGTGCGACTGGATCGTGGCCAATGACGTCTCGCCCGAAACCGGCATCATGGGCGGGACGGAAAATGCCGTGGTGCTGATTTCCGAGGCGGGGTTCGAGACTTGGCCGCGCATGGGTAAGGATGCCGTCGCCCGCGCTCTTGCCCAGCGCATCAGCGATGCGCTGCAAAATTCTTGACAAGAATTTTGGCCGGAATTTGTGCAAATTCCGGGGGCGAACCGGCAAGCGGGAACGCGGGACGAGATGTGCGCCTCCGGCGGGGATATTTGGGAACAGATGAATGGCAGTGATGATCGAGGTTCTGCGCGAGGCTTGGGCTGATCCCCTGGTGCCCTTGCCCGCCTATCAGACGCAAGGCAGCGCGGGGGCCGATATCTGTGCCAATCTGCCGGTCGAGATGCGCATGGTGGGTTTCGTCTTGCAGCCGATGGCGCGGGCGATCGTGCCGACCGGTTTGCGGGTGGCGATCCCTGCGGGGTTTGAGATGCAGATCCGCCCGCGCTCGGGCCTGGCCTTGAAGCATGGCATCACCCTGCCCAACACGCCCGGCACCATCGACAGCGATTATCGCGGGCCTTTGGGGGTGGCTTTGGTCAATCTTGGCGCCGCCCCCTATGTAGTGCAGCACGGCGACCGGATTGCGCAATGCGTGGTGGCCCCGGTGGTGCAGGCCGGTTTTGCGCTGGTTAAGGCGCTGGATGACACCCCCCGCGGGGCGGGCGGTTTCGGTTCGACGGGGACACGCTGATGGGCGTTGTTTTGCTGGCGGTTGGGTTTTGGGCCTTGGGCTGGGTGATGTCTGTGCCGGTGGCACGGCGGCTTTGGGTGCTTGGGGCACTTTGGGTGACGGCGGTTTTGCTGCATCTTTTGCTGCCCGAGGGGCATGGCCTGCGCGCGCTGGCGGGCGGGGATGCGCGGGTTTGGGCGGTGGTGGGCGGGCTTGGCGTGCTTGTCTTTGGCTATGGTGCGCTTTTGCGCCGCCTGCGGTCGCGCGCCACCCCTGCCGCCGCCGAAGAACCCTCGCCTTCAGGTTTTCGCGCCGCCGAGTTGGACCGCTATGCCCGCCACATCCTGTTGCGCGAGATCGGCGGGCCGGGACAGGCGCGGCTGAAGGCCGCGCGGGTGCTGGTGGTGGGCGCTGGGGGCCTTGGCTCGCCTGCGCTTTTGTATCTGGCCGCGGCGGGGGTGGGCACCATCGGGGTGATCGACGATGACAGCGTCGAAGGCTCCAACTTGCAGCGTCAGATCATCCACACCGATGACCGTATTGGGATGCCCAAGGTGCAATCGGCCACCATCGCCATGCGCGCGCTGAACCCCTTTGTCGAGCTGCGCCCCTATCAGCGGCGGCTGGATGCCGAGACTGCGGCCGCCTTGGTGGCCGATTATGATCTGGTGCTGGATGGCACCGACAATTTCGACACCCGCTATCTGGTGAACCGCGCCTGTGCCGAGGCGGGCAAGCCCTTGATCTCCGCCGCCATCACCCAATGGGAGGGCCAGATCAGCCTTTACGATCCCGCCCATGGCGGCCCGTGCTATGAATGTGTGTTCCCTGAACGCCCCCAGCCCGGCATGGTGCCGACCTGCGCCGAGGCGGGAGTGGCTGCCCCCTTGCCCGGCATCATCGGCGCGATGATGGCGATGGAGGCGGTCAAGCATATCACCGGCGCGGGCGAGGGGTTGCGCGGGCGGCTGATGATCCATGACGCGCTTTATGGCGAGACGCGGATGATCGGGATCAAGCCGCGCCCCGATTGCCCGGTCTGCCGATCAGCCCAGCCGATAGCTTGACGCGGTGACCCCGCCAAAAAGCCCCTTGTCGTGATAGACCATCTCAGCCGCCTCATCCTCGGCCGCGCCCACCACGGCCCAGATCGGCGCGAAATGGTCCTCTTCGGCATGGCAGACCCGCGCATAAGGGGCGGCCTCCCAATCAATCAGCGCCGCCGTCCGCTCGGCCGCAGGCTTGGCCATCACCCCGGCCAGCCAGCCGTCAAAGGCCTCTGACGGCTCTTTCGCCCCCGGCCCGAAAAGCCGCAGGTTGTGATAGCTGAGGCCCGATCCCACGATCAGCACCCCCTCATCGCGCAAGGGCGCCAGCGCCCGGCCCAGTTCCAGATGCCGCGCCGGATCATAGCCCTTTTGCAAGCTGATCTGGAACACCGGCACTGAGGCATCGGGATACATCACATAGGCCGGCACAAAGCAGCCATGGTCAAAGCCTTGGGCGGCATCCAGCCGCACCGGCAGACCCGCCGCTTCAATCAGCCCAGCCGCGCGGCGCGCCAGATCGGGCGCGCCGGGGGCAGGGTATTTGATCTGAAAGGTCTCGGGCGGAAAGCCGTGATAGTCGTAAACCATCGGCGGATTGGCCGAGGTCATCACCGCAAAACTGTCGTCCTCCCAGTGCCCCGAGATCATCAGAATCGCCTTTGGCCGTTCCGGCAGGTCCTTCACCATCTGCACGAACGAGGCTTCAAGGTTTTTGAACATCGCGCGCCAGTCGGGCATCCAAGGCCAGGGGCCGCCGCCGTGGCTGATGAAATAGGTGGGCATCCGGGTCATCGTCGGTCTCCGTTTCATTGGGGCCAAGATGGGCCGGGCGGCCTTGTCTCGCAACGGCAAGTTGCGGCCCATCTGCGCGGAATGACTGTGCGAATTTTCAGAGTCAGCGCAGGTTTTATCTCATGTTTGTGCGAAAACTGTGTCGGGACGGATGCCAGACGCAAACCCGACAGAAACCCGACGCAAACCCGACGCCGCCCCCTTGCGCCTTTCGCGGCGGCGCTGCCATAGTCAGCCATCACCTTGTGACACGGAGTTCACACATGAAGATTGCTGCCGCCCTCATGGGCCTTACCCTGATTGCCCCCGCCGCCATGGCCCAAGACCTGCCCGATCTTGCCGGCAAAGAAGTGGTCGTGGTCACCGAAAACGCCTATCCGCCGCTGCAATTTCTGGACAAATCCGGGGCCGCCGTGGGCTGGGAATATGATGCCATGGCCGAGATCGCCAAGCGCATCAATATCACGGTAAAGTATGAGAACACCTCATGGGATGCGATGATCCCGGCGGTGTCTGAGGGCCAGTTTGATATTGGCATGACCGGCATCACCATTAAGGACGAGCGCAAGGAAAAGGTCGATTTTTCCGAACCCTATATGCGCTCGGAAATGCTGATGATCGTGCGCGGCGATGAGGCGCGCTTTACCGATGCGGCCTCTTTTGCCGCCATCCCCGAGCTTTTGGTCTCGGCCCAGCCCGGCACCTCGCCCTTCTACGCCGCCGTTTACAACATTCTGGACGGCAACGAGGAAAACCCCCGCGTCATCAAGTTCGAAACCTTCGGTGCGGGGCTTGAGGCGCTGAAATCCGGCGACGTCGATCTGACGCTCTCCGACAGCACGGCGGCCAATGGCTATGTGCAGGCGTCCAATGGTGGGCTGAAGATCATTGGCGAGCCGCTGGCCTCGGAAGACTTTGGCTTCATCTTCCCCAAAGGCTCGGAATTTGTGGAACCGATCAATGCCGCGATTGCCGCGATGAAGGCCGATGGCACGCTGGATGCGCTGAACCAGAAATGGTTCGTCGAATACAAGATGGGCGAATAAAGTGCCGATGCGGCCCCAAAACTTGTGTTGGGGCCGCAGCTTTTCCCATGACCCCAAACGCCAAACCCGATGATGATTTCCCTTGGTGGCTGGTGATTCTGGCCCTCACTGGGGCGTTTTTGTTTTGGCGCATGGCCACATCCGAAGTGTATTCCGCGGCCCTTGCCGCCTTGTCAAAGGGCATCTGGATTACGGTTTCCGTGGCGGTGGTGGCCTATCTTGGGGCCTGCCTGATGGGGCTTGGGCTGGCCATGATGGGCCTGTCGCGCTTTCTGGCCTTGCGCCAAATCGCGCGGCTTTACATCGAGGTGATGCGGGGCATCCCGATCATCGTGCTCTTGCTCTATGTCGCCTTTGTGCTGGCACCAGGGTTGGTCTGGTTGGTCAATCAACTGATCGAGCCTTTGGGCCTGTCGCCTTGGCGCACGCGGGATTTTCCGCTGTTGTATCGGGCGGTGATCGCGCTGATGCTGGCCTATTCCGCCTTTCTGGCCGAGGTCTTTCGCGCCGGATTGCAAGCGGTCGACAAGGGTCAGATCGAGGCTGCCCAAGCGCTGGGCCTGAACGGTTGGCAGCGCTTTCGACATATTAGTTTTCCTCAAGCTTTTCGCATGATCCTGCCGCCCTTGGGCAATGATTTTGTGGCCATGGTGAAAGACAGTTCCTTGGTCGCGGTGCTGGGCGTGACCGATGTGGCGCAACTGGCCAAGGTGACGGCGGCCGGAAATTTCCGGTATTTTGAGACTTACAACGTCGCCGCCATGATCTATCTGACCATGACGATCACCCTGTCGCTGATCCTGCGCAAGATCGAGGCGCGCCTTCGCGCCCGCACCGAACGCTAGCGGCCAGCGTCGCCAAAATGAGTATTTGGAAAGGCGCAACTGGCAAAGAGGCTTATCTTATGCTGTTGCAAACAAAGGAGAAACGCCGATGAACGCCCTGCTATCCGACTGGACCGCCGAATTCGGTTTGCCGCCCTTTGCCGATCTGAAAGACCATGATTTTGCCCCTGCCTTCGACGCCGCATTGGCCGAAGCGCGCGAAAACATCGCCGCGATTGCCGACAGCCCCGACACCCCAACCTTTGCCAATACGATCGAGGCGCTGGAACTGGCCGAAGGGCTTTTGGACCGTGTTTCGGGGGTGTTTTACAACCTTGCCGGCGCCGATTCCAACGACACGCGCGAGGCCCTGATGCGCGATCTCGCACCGAAACTCAGCGCCTTTTCCTCCGAAGTCACCAACAACAAAGCACTGTTCTCGCGCATCGAAACGCTGTGGCAATCTCGCCAAACCCTTGATCTGACGGCAGAACAATCCCGCGTGCTTGAGCTTTACCGTCAAATGTTCGTCCGCTCGGGTGCCAATCTCGAAGGCGAACAGGCCGCCCGCCTGACCGAGGTCAAGTCCCGGCTGGCGGTTCTCGGGACCCAGTTCAGCCAGAACCTTCTGGCCGATGAGCGCGATTGGTTCATGCCCCTGACCGAAGCTGATCTCGAAGGTCTGCCCGATTTCGTCATCTCCGCCGCCCGCGCGGCCGGGGCGGAAAAAAACCAACCCGGCCCGGTGGTGACGCTCTCGCGCTCGCTCATCGTGCCCTTCCTGCAATTCAGCCCCCGGCGCGCCTTGCGCCAAAAGGCCTATGAGGCCTGGGTCGCGCGCGGCGCCAATGGCAACGCCAATGACAACCGGGCGATTGCCGCAGAGACGCTCGCGCTGCGCGAAGAGCGGGCGAAACTCTTGGGATATCAAAGCTTTGCCGATTTCAAACTGGAACCGGAAATGGCCAAAACGCCCGAGGCTGTGCGCGGCCTTCTGATGCGGGTCTGGGAACCGGCGCGCAAAAAGGCGCTGTCGGATGCCGCCATCTTGGAAAAGATGCTGCACGCTGATGGTCTCTCCGGCCCCTTGGAGCCATGGGACTGGCGCTATCACAGCGAAAAGCGCCGCAAGGCCGAGCATGATTTGGATGAGGCCGCGCTGAAACCCTATCTGTCGCTGAACGCCATGCTGGCCGCGCAATTCGATTGCGCCAACCGTCTCTTCGGGCTGGAGTTTCACGAGATCGAAGGCCCGTTCTACCACCCCGATGTGCGGGGCTGGGAGGTGACCCGCAATGGCATCCATGTGGCTGTTTTCCTTGGCGATTACTTCGCCCGCGGCTCAAAGCGGTCGGGGGCCTGGTGCTCGGCCATGCGCAGCCAGAAAAAGCTGGGCGCAGACACAAGGCCCATCGTGGTGAACGTCTGCAACTTCGCCAAGGGCGAGCCTTGCCTTTTGTCCTATGACGACGCCCGCACGCTCTTTCACGAGTTCGGCCATGCGCTGCACCAGATGCTGTCGAACGTGACCTATGGTTTCATTTCCGGCACTTCGGTGGCGCGCGATTTTGTGGAGCTGCCGAGCCAGCTTTACGAACATTGGCTGGAAGTGCCGGAAGTTCTGGAGAAACATGCCCGTCACTGGCAAACGGGCGAGCCGATGCCTGCCGATTTGCTAAAGCGCCTTCTGGCCGCAGGAACATATGACCAAGGCTTTGCCACGGTGGAATTCGTCGCCTCGGCCCTTGTCGATCTCGCCTTCCACGAAAGCCCGGCCCCCGCCGACCCGATGCAGAAACAGGCCGAAGTGCTGGAGGCCATCGGCATGCCCCACGCCATCCGCATGCGCCACGCCACGCCACATTTCGCCCATGTGTTTTCCGGCGACGGCTATTCCTCGGGCTATTACAGCTACATGTGGTCCGAAGTGATGGACGCCGATGCCTTTGCGGCCTTCGAGGAAACCGGCAATGCCTTTGATCCTGAGACGGCAAAGCGACTTGAAACCTTCATCCTGTCGGCAGGCGGATCGCAACCGGCCGAGGCGCTTTACACCCAGTTCCGCGGCCGGATGCCGGGGGTGGAGCCATTGCTGAAAGGTCGGGGCCTGTTGGAACCGGTGTAAGCGGGGGGCTCACCCCCCGCACCCCCGAGGATATTTGAGCCACATTGAAGGCAGATGCGGTGGCGGGCCTTCAATGTGGCCCAAATATCCCCGCCGGAGGCTTCTCGTTTTCGCCAGAGCGCGCCCGGTGAAGGATCATCGTAACCGGCTGGGGGCCATGCCGAATTTCGCGCTGAAGGCGCGGGAGAGGCTGGAGGCCGAGGAAAAGCCGCAGCGCAGGGCGACTTCGGCCAAGGGGTGGCGGGTGTCAGTGATCATGCGCCGCGCCGCTTGCAGGCGCAGGGAGAGTGCGTAGGCGGCGGGGGTAAGCCCAAGATTTTCGGAGAAAATCTGTTCGAGGCGTCGCGGCGAGAGCCCGATGGCGCGGGCGGTCTCGGCGGCGGTTTCGGGTTGGTCCAGACGTCGCTCCATCCTCGCAATGGCGGCGGCGACGCGGGGGTCAAGCCTTGGGTCAGCCTTGCGCGAGCTGACTTGTGGTTCATGGCCATCGCGGGCGGTGGTGATGAAGCTCGCGGCGGTTTGAAGGGCGAGTGCTGGCCCATGGCGGGCGCGGATCAGATGCAGCATCAGATCCGCCGCAGGCGCCGCGCCTCCGGCGGTAAAGCGGTTGCGGTCGATAACAAAGCGGCTTGGTTGCACATCAACGCCGGGGTGGGCTGTGGCAAAGTCCTCGTGATCTTCCCAATGCACTGTCGCTTTATAGCCGTTCAGCAGCCCGGCCCGCGCCAGAACCCATGCACCCGCGTCAATCCCGCCCACGGCGGCAAAACGGGGGGCCATGCGCGACAGCTCCCGGATCAGCGCCGGGGTGGCGCCCAGCCATTGTTGATAGCCCGCGATGACCACCAGCGCATCGGCGCCTTCAGCGGCGGCGAGGGGCCCATTCGACGGCAATTCGATGCCGCAGGTCAGTGGCACCGCGCGGCCATTGGGCGAGACAACGCGCCAGCGGTAACTGTCTGTCCCCAAGTGCCGGTTGGCCGCGCGCATCGGATCAAGCGTCGAGGCGACCTCGAGGATCGAGGCCTGCGGCAAGACCAGCAGGGCCAGTGTCAGGGGTTGCTGCGATGCGGCGAAGATGGATGCGCTTTTTGACATAAAAATTTCGTAAATCGCAAAGCGTGCGGCTGCAAGCCCGCTATGCTGCCCGGCAACTGAATTGGAGGATTCCCATGCCCTTGGCCATGAACCGCGAAGTTTTCATCACCTGTGCCGTCACCGGATCGGGGGGCACGCAGGACAAATCCCCGCATGTGCCGCGCAGCCCCGAGCAGATTGCGAAATCAGCGATCGATGCGGCCAAGGCGGGCGCGGCGGTGGTGCATTGCCATGTGCGCGACCCTGAGACCGGCAAGCCGGCCCGTGACCCCGCACTTTACCGCGAAGTGACCGAGCGTATCCGCGACAGCGGCACCGATGTGGTCTTGAACCTGACGGCCGGGATGGGGGGCGACATCTATTTTGAGGGCAGTGAGGATATGGGCTGCATGGGCCCGCGCTCTGATATGGCGGGGGCGACCGAGCGGGTCGCGCATGTCGTCGAATGCCGCCCCGAGATCTGCACGCTGGATTGCGGCACGATGAATTTCAACGAGGCCGATTACGTCATGGTCAATACCCCCGGCATGTTGCGCGACATGGCGCGGCGGATGACGGCGGCGGGTGTGCGGATCGAGATCGAGGCCTTTGACACCGGCCATCTGTGGCTCGCCAAAGAGCTGGTGAAAGAGGGCGCGATCCCTGATCCGGTGCTGGTGCAGCTGTGCATGGGCGTGCCGTGGGGGGCGCCGGATGATCTGAACACCTTTATGGCCATGGTCAACAATGTCCCGTCCGACTGGTTCTGGTCGGCCTTCTCGATTGGCCGTCACCAGATGGCCTATGTCGCGGCGGCCGTTCTGGCCGGGGGCAATGTGCGCGTCGGGCTTGAGGACAATCTCTGGCTCGACAAGGGCGTGCTGGCCACCAATGCCCAGTTGGTCGAGCGGGCGGTGTCCATCATCTCGAACCTTGGGGCGCGGGTGATTACGCCCGCCGAGGTGCGCGCCAAGCTGAAGCTGGAAAAGCGGGCACCTTTGCCGCGCTGAATTGGGCAGGAGTAACAAGTGATGCGGACTGTTCTGGGACGGGTGGCGCTGGTCGCGCTGGTGGCTCTTGCGGCCTGCGTCGAAGAGCCGGAGCCATCCGGCCCTGTGGGCGTGGCGCTAAGTGCGGCCGAGCGAACGGAGTGTCTGGCCAAGGGGGGCAGCGTGGGGCGTGGCGGGCTTATGCCGAATGAGCTGTGCATCCTGCCCAACCCCGACGCGGGCAAGGCCTGCAACAAGGCCGGCGATTGCCTTGGCCATTGCATGGCCGAGACGCGGACCTGTTCGCCAGTATCGCCGCAGTTTGGCTGTTTCGAAATGCTGATGGAGGACGGCCAGAAGGCTGGCCTCTGCGTCGATTGATCGCCGGGCGACCCGGCAAAAGAGGAAATGCCTCCCGCCCCCCTTTCGCGGGGGAGGGATGGGGAGGGGGGGCCACCGGCCCTGACAGCAAAGGACAAGCACATGGCACGGACGGCAGCGATTGTAGGCGGTGGGGTGATCGGCGGCGGATGGGCCGCGCGGTTCCTGTTGAACGGATGGAATGTTCAGGTCTTTGACCCCGACCCCGAGGCCGAGCGCAAGATTGCCGCCGTTCTGGCCAATGCGCGGCTGGCACTGCCTGCCTTGTCCGACGCGCCGATGCCCCCGGAAGGCAAGCTCACCTTCCACAGCACCTTGGGCGAGGCGGTGGAAGGGGCGGAATATGTGCAGGAATCGGTCTCGGAACGGATCGAATTGAAGCACAAGGTTTATGCGCAGTTGCAGCAGGCCAATCCCGGTGTGCTGATCGGGTCGTCCACTTCGGGCTTTAAGGCGTCTGATCTGCAAAAGGGCAGCCCCGCGCCGCAAAACATCATCGTCGCGCATCCGTTCAACCCGGTCTACCTGTTGCCCCTGTCGGAAGTGTCCGGCAGCCCGGCGAACCCGCCGGAGGTGGTCGAAAAGACCGTGCAGATCATGAAGGACATCGGGATGTTCCCGCTCGTGATCCGCCATGAGATCGACGCCTTCATCGGCAACCGCTTCCTCGAGGCGGTCTGGCGCGAGGCGCTGTGGATGCTGAAGGATGGCATCGCCACCACCGAGGAGATCGACGAGGCGATCCGCATGGGCTTTGGCCTGCGCTGGGGGCAGATGGGGCTTTTCGAGACCTATCGCATCGCGGGCGGCGAGGCGGGGATGCGCCATTTCATGGCGCAGTTCGGCCCGGCGCTGAAATGGCCCTGGACCAAGCTGATGGATGTGCCCGAGTTCAACGATGAACTCGTTGACCTTGTCGCCAACCAGTCCGACGCGCAATCGGGCATGTATGGCATCCGCGAGCTGGAGCGCATCCGCGATCAGAACCTTGTGGGATTCCTGCGCGCGCTGAAAGACCGCAACTGGGGCGCGGGCAAGGTCTTGCGCGCCCATGACGAAAAGCGTGCCGAGGCGTTCCATGCCGAAATGGCCAAGCAGATTGATCAAGGGCCAAAGGCCGCGCCGCTGGTCATGTATCAGGGGCAGGTCCTGCCCGGCTGGATCGACTACAACGGCCATATGACCGAAAGCCGCTATTACTTTGTGAACTCGGAAACCGTCGACAACTTCCTGCGCACCATCGGCGCGGGGATGGATTATGTGGCGGCGGGCCATTCCTTCTATTCCGCCGAAACCCATATCCGCCATCTGGGCGAGGCCAAGCTGGGCGACACGGTGCGCGGCGAGTTGCAGATCATCTCGGCCGATGAAAAGCGATTTCGGTCTTTTGTGCGCGTGATGCGCGGCGAGGAGTGTGTGGCCACGATCGAACAGCTTTGCCTGCATGTGAACATGAAGGAAGGCAAATCCGCTCCCGCCGCACCCGAGGTTTGGGCCAAGCTGAAAGCCATCGCCGATGCCCACGCCAGCCTGCCCTTGCCCGAGGGCGCAGGCCGCGCCGTGGGGCAGAAGAAGTGACCAAACGCGTTCTCATCACCGCAGGGGCGAATGGCATCGGTCTGGTGATGGCACGCGCCTTCGCCGCCGAGGGCTATCGCGTCTGGGTGACGGATGTGGACGCCGGGCAAATCGCCGCCCTGCCGCCCGGCATCCGGGGCACCTTGGCCGATGCGGCCAGCGAACCGGCGATGGAGGCACAGTTTTCCGACATCGCCGCCGAATGGGGCGGCCTTGATGTCCTCTGCGCCAATGCGGGCATCAAGGGACCGACCGCCGCCATCGAGGATATGCCGCTGGAAGGCTGGCACCAATGTCTGGGCGTGAACCTTGATGGCGCCATGCTGGCGGCCAAACATGCCGCCCGGCTAATGAAACCAGCGGGTGAAGGGGTGATGATCTTTACCTCCTCCACCAGCGGTTTGTATGGCACCCCTTACCGCGCACCCTATGTGGCGGCAAAATGGGGCGTCATTGGCCTGATGAAAACCGTGGCGATGGAGCTTGGCCCCCATGGCATCCGCGCCAATGCGATCTGCCCCGGTTCAGTGAATGGCCCCCGGATTGATCGGGTAATCGAGGCCGAGGCGGCGGCCAAGGGCATGACCCCCGATGCCGTGCGCCAAGGCTATGCCTCGGGCACCGCGATGAAACGCCTGACCGACCCCGAAGATGTCGCCGATCTGGCGCTTTTTCTCGCCTCCCCCCGCGCCCGGATGATCTCGGGCCAAGCCATGGCGGTGGATGGAATGACCTATAACGTGGACCCGTAAGGAGACCCCCGATGCATTTCGGACTGACCGAAGAACAGCAAATGATCGTCGACGCGACCCGCGCCTTTGTGGAAAACGAGCTTTTCCCACATGAACTGGCCGTAGAACGCTCGGGCCACCTGCCGCTGGAGCTGATTAAGGATATCCAGAAAAAGGCCATCGAGGCCGGGCTCTATGCCGCCAACATGCCGACCGAGGTCGGCGGCGCGGGGCTCGATACGCTGTCATGGCTCCTTTACGAAAAGGAACTGGGCCGTGCGAACTATGCGCTGCACTGGACCTGCGTCGCGCGGCCGTCGAACATCCTTCTCGCCGGCAATGCCGAACAGCGCGAACAGTATCTGATGCCCTGTATCCGCGGGGAAACCTGGGATTGCCTTGCCATGACCGAACCCGGCGCGGGGTCGGATCTGCGGGGGATGAAGGCTTCGGCCCGCCAAGATGGCGATGACTGGATCCTGAACGGCACCAAACATTTCATCTCCCACGCCGACCTTGCGGGCTTTGCCATCGTGTTCATGGCGACGGGGGAAGAGGACACTCCGCGCGGGCCGAAAAAGAAGATCACCGCGTTTTTCGTGGATAAAGGGACCAAGGGTTTCACCGTCCGCGACGGCTATCGCAACGTCTCGCACCGCGGCTATACCAATGGGATCCTCGAATTCGACGACTGCCGGCTGAACAAACGCCAGATCCTGGGCGAGGTTCACAAGGGTTTTGAGGTGGCCAACAGCTGGCTTGGCGCCACGCGGTTGCAAGTTGCCTCGACCTGCCTCGGCCGCGCCGAACGCGCGCTAGGCCATGCGATCACCTATGCGGCGGAGCGGAAGCAATTCGGCCAGCAGATCGGCAAGTTCCAAGGGATTTCCTTCAAGCTCGCCGATATGGCGATGGAGCTGAAAGCGGCCGAGCTTCTGACCCGCGAGGCGGCGTGGAAATACGATCAAGGCACGGTGACCGAAGCCGATATGTCGATGGCGAAACTGAAAGCCACCGAAGTGCTGGCCATGATCGCCGATGAGGCGATCCAGATCCACGGCGGAATGGGTCTGATGGATGAACTCCCCTTGGAGCGCATCTGGCGTGACGCGCGGGTGGAACGGATCTGGGAAGGCACCTCGGAAATCCAGCGCCACATCATCAGCCGCGAACTTCTGCGCCCGCACGGCGCGTGACATATGTCGGAACCGGGGGCCAGCCCCCGGACCCCCGGGATATTTATGAACAGATGAAGGCAACGAAGTGTTAACCTCTTTGATCCATGGTGGTTTTACCGAACAGGGGGGGACCCCGATGGCGGTAACAGGTGAAGATTCCCTGCCTCGTTGGATCGGGGCAGGGCGTCTCGCCTCTCGTTTCATCTGTTCTCAAATATCCTCTGGGGGTCCGGGGGGCGAAGCGCCCCCGGGGGTGACGCTTAGGGAACCTCTCAGATGAATAGCCTTGACCGCCTGCTGCGCCCGAAATCCATTGCCGTTCTTGGTGCGGGCTGGGCGCTGAATGTTATCGAACAATGCGCCAAGATGGGGTTCAAGGGCCCGGTCTGGCCGGTGCATCCGACCAAAGCCGAGATCGGCGGGCTGAAGGCTTATCCCTCGCTCTCCGATCTGCCTGAGCCGCCGGATGCCACTTTTATCGGCGTCAACCGCTTTGCCACCATCGACGTGGTGGGCGAACTTGCCGCCATGGGCGCGGGGGGCGCGATCTGTTTTGCCAGCGGTTGGACCGAGGCGGGCGAGCCGGAGTTGCAGCAAAAGCTGATTGCGGCGGCGGGGGATATGCCGATCCTTGGACCGAACTGCTACGGCGTTATCAACTACCTTGATGGGGCGCTGTTGTGGCCCGACCAGCACGGCGGTGTGCCGGTGGAAAAGGGTGTGGCGCTGGTCAGCCAGTCGTCGAACATCGTGATCAACATGGGCATGCAGCAGCGCGGGCTGCCGGTGGCCTATGTCGCCTGTCTCGGCAATGCTGCCGTTGTGGGCTTGGCCGATCTGGCCGGTGCGCTTCTGGACGATCCGCGCGTCACGGCCTTGGGCCTTTATATCGAGGGGATCGACGACGCCCCGGCCTTTGCAGCACTTGCCGAGAAGGCGCGGGCGGCGGGAAAGGGGGTGGTGGCGATCAAGTCGGGTAAGACCGAGCTGTCGCGCAGCGCCGCGGCCAGCCATACTGCGAGCCTAGCTGGCGGGGGCGCGGCTTCCAGCGCATTTCTCCGCCAGATCGGCGTGGCCGAGGTCAATACCCCCTCGGAACTGATCGAGACCTTGAAGATTTTCCACATGCACGGGCCAGAGATTGGCACGCGCATCTGTTCGCTCTCCTGTTCGGGCGGCGAGGCGGGGCTCGTGGCCGATCTGGCCGCGCCCTATGGCATCGACTTCCCGCCGGTGCCTGCGCCCACGCATGACCGGCTTTTCGCGGTTCTCGGTGAAATCCCGACCATCTCCAACCCCTTGGATTATCACACGTTCATCTGGGGCGATGGGCCAAAGACCACCGAGGTTTTTTCGGCCATGCTGGAGGCTTATGACGCGGGGCTTTACATCATCGACAGCCCGCGGCCTGACCGTTGCGATCCCTCGGGCTATCAGCCGGCCTTTGATGCCATCGTCGCCGCGCAAAAGGCGACGGGCAAGATTTCCTTTCCCGTCGCCTCGATGGCCGAAAACTTTGGCGAGGGCCGGGTCGAGGCGATGATGGATGAGGGCGTCTGCGCGCTTTTGGGTCTGGAAACCGCCTTGGCGGCGATCAAGGCGGCGCAGACCCCGGCAGGCACGCCTGGTTGGCGGCCTGCGCCCGCGCTGCCGCCGCGCGAGGCGCACATGCTGTCAGAGGCCGAGGGCAAGGCGCTTTTGGCCGAGGCCGGGGTGCCCGTGCCAAGGGCAGTCACGGCCAAGACCCTTGCCGGGCTGGATGTGGCGGGGTTGACCCCGCCTTACGCGTTGAAAGGCTTGGGCTTTGCCCACAAGACCGAGGCGGGGGCGGTGCGGCTGGGGCTGAGCTCGCTGGAGGGTCAGGCCGAGATGCCCGGTGCGACGGGCTATCTGGCTGAGGAAATGGTCACTGGGGCGGTGGGCGAGATCCTGCTCGGTCTGCGGCGCGATCCGGTTTACGGTGTCACCCTGACGCTGGGCATGGGCGGGGTGACCGCCGAAGTCCTGGCCGACACCGTGACGCTGGTACTGCCCGCAACCGAGGCGCAGGTGCTTGACGCCATGCGATCCTTGCGCCTTTGGCCGCTCCTCGATGGCTATCGCGGGCGGGCCAAAGCCGACATGGCCGCCGTGGCCCGCATCGCCGTGGCCTTGGGGCAGCGGATGCTGGCCGATGACAGTCTTGAAGAAATTGAAATCAACCCGATCCTCGTGAAAGCGCAAGGCGCTGTCGCGGTGGATGCCCTGATCCGGAAGGTATGACCATGGCGATGGAAATGAGAACTGAAGGCCCGATCAAGACCCGCCGCGAAGGCGCGATCCTTGAGGTCACGCTGGACGCGCCCAAGGCCAATGCGATCAGCCTGAAAACCAGCCGCGTCATGGGGCTGGTGTTTCGCGATTTCCGCGATGATGACAGTCTGCGCGTCTGCATTATTCGGGCCGCAGGGGAGAAGTTCTTTTGCCCCGGATGGGATTTGAAAGCCGCCGCGGAGGGCGATGCGGTGGATGGTGATTATGGGGTGGGCGGCTTTGCCGGACTTCAGGAGTTGCCGAACCTGAACAAGCCGGTGATTGCCGCGGTGCAGGGCATTTGCTGTGGGGGTGGTCTGGAATTTGCGCTGTCGGCGGATCTGATCCTGTGTTCGACCAATGCGACCTTCGCGCTGCCTGAAATTCGGTCGGGCACGGTGGCCGATGCGGCCAGTATCAAGCTACCCAAACGTATTCCTTATCATGTCGCGATGGATCTTTTGCTGACGGGCCGGTGGTTTGACGCGGAAGAGGCGCATCGCTGGGGGTTGGTCAAGGAAGTTTGCGCGCCCGAGGATCTGTTGGCCAAGGCCTGGGATCTGGCGCGGCTGTTGGAATCTGGCCCGCCTTTGGTTTACGCGGCCATCAAGGAAGTGGTGCGCGAGGCGGAAAACATGCGGTTCCAAGACGCGCTGAACCGGATCACCAAGCGGCAGATGCCGACGGTTGACCGGCTTTATTCCTCCGAGGATCAGTTGGAAGGCGCGCGCGCTTTTGCGGAAAAACGCGACCCGGTCTGGAAAGGGCGGTAAGCGCCACTCGTCGAAGCCTTGGGCGGATCGCCCAAGGCACTCCTCGTCCGCGACGAAATCTGTCGCAAATTGCCAAGGCGCTGGGCGGTCTTGGCGCTAGGGTCGCCCCAAAACAAGGGGGCGTCATGCATCAAACCGATTACATCATCGTCGGCGCGGGCTCTGCGGGCTGTGTGCTGGCCAATCGGCTGACCGAAAACGGCAAGCATCGCGTGACGCTGATCGAGGCAGGGGGCAGCGATATCAGCCCCAGCCTTATCAACTTTTTCATCCATCTGCCTCTTGGCTATGGCAAGTTGTTTTACAACCCTGCTGTCAACTGGATGTATGGCACCGAGCCTGATCCGGGGCTGAACGGCCAGCGTGATCACTGGCCGCGTGGGAAGGTTCTGGGCGGATCCTCCAGCATCAATGCGATGGTCTGGATCCGTGGCCACAAGGCCGATTATGACGAATGGGGCGCGGAAAACCCCGGCTGGGGCTATGACGACTGCACCGCCGCCTATCGCGCGATTGAGGATAATGAGGCCGGGTCGGACGCCTTTCGCGGCCAGGGTGGCCCCTTGTTCATTTCGGCCAATCGCCGGGGCTTGCATCCTTTGGTCAACGATTACATCCGCGCCTGTGGTCAGGCTGGCTTGACCCATAACCCCGATTTCAACGGTGCCGACCAAGAGGGCGCGGGCATCTATCAGATGACCATCAAGCAGGCCCGGCGCAATTCCACCGCGCGGGCCTTTTTGCGCCCGGCGATGAAGCGCGACAACCTGCGGGTCATCACGCGCGCGCAGGTGACGCGGGTGGTGATGGAGGGCAAACGCGCCGTCGGCGTGGAATACCTGCAAGACGGGCAAAAGGTGGAATTGCGCTGCAATGCCGAGGTGATCTTGTCGGGTGGGGCCATCAACTCGCCCCAGCTTTTGGAACTGTCGGGCATCGGCAACGGCGCCCATCTGGCAAGCCTTGGGCTGCCGGTGGTCATGGACAACCCCAATGTGGGCGAGCATCTGAACGATCATCAGGGCATCAACTATACCTTCCGCATGAAGGTGCCGACCTATAACAACATCCTGCGCCCATGGTGGGGCAAGCTGATGGTGGGGATGCAGTATTTCCTGACCGGCGGCGGGCCGCTGGCCAAGTCGATCAACCATGGCGGTGGGTTTTTCCGCACGCGGGCCGATCTGGATCGGCCGAATATGCAGCTTTACTTTCAGGCCTTTTCCACGCTTCTGCCCAAGGCGGGCGAGCGGCCTTTGCTGACGCCCGATCCCTATCCGGGCCTGTCGATCGGGTTGTCGAACTGCCGCCCCACCAGCCGGGGCCATATTCACATTCAATCGCCCGATCCTTTGGCGCATCCCAAGATCGTGGCCAATGTGTTCTCGACCGACCATGACGTGCAGGAAATGCTGGAGGCGGTGAAATATGTGCGCCACATTGCTGCCCAACCCGCCATGGCAGGGCTGATCGAAGAAGAGCTGCGCCCCGGCCCTGCCGTGCAGTCGGATGCCGATCTGATCAATGATTTCCGCAACCGGTCGGGCACGGTCTATCACCATTCCTGCACCGCGCGGATGGGGGCCGATCCGGCAAACTCGGTCGTCGATGCGCGGCTGAGGGTGCATGGGGTAGAGGGGTTGCGGGTGATCGATGCCAGCGCTTTCCCGAACCTGATTGCCGGCAACACCAATGCGCCGGCCATTCTGATGGGGTGGAAGGGCGCGGAACTGGTGCTGGCCGACGCGCGCTAAGCCGCGCCTTGGCGCGAAAGCCCCGATGGCGGTATGTTCGCGGCATCATCTTGCGCTAGATGCCAAGGAGATGTGTCGGGATCGGGGGAACGCATGCTGGTGCAGGCATCTGGGTTGACCAAGTCCTTTCGCGCCGGGGATGAGACGGTGCGCGTGCTGGACGGTGTTGATCTGACGCTGGCCCCGGGGGAAAGCCTTGCGCTGACGGGTGAGTCCGGGTCGGGCAAAAGCACGCTTTTGCATCTGGTGGCCGGGCTCGACAGCCCCGACACGGGCCGCCTTTTGGTGGACGGCACCGATCTGGTGCAGGCCAGTGACGCGGCCCGCGCCGCTTTGCGGCGCGATGTGGTGGGGCTGGTGTTTCAGCAGTTTAACCTGATTCCGTCTTTGGATATCGCCGCCAATCTGGCCTTTCAGGCGCGTCTGGCCGGGCGGTATGACGCGGCTTGGGCGGCCGAATTGGCGCAGGTTTTGGGCTTGCAGCCCCTTTTGTCGCGTTACCCGGAACAGCTTTCGGGTGGTCAGCAACAGCGCGTGGCCATTGGCCGGGCGCTGGCCGCGCGGCCCCGTTTGGTGCTGGCGGATGAGCCGACGGGCAATCTGGATGAGGCGACGGGGGATGCGGTGATGGCGTTGTTGCTGCGGCTGGTGGGGCAGACGGGGGCGGGATTGCTGATGGTCACCCATTCGCCACGGCTTGCAGCCCGGCTGGATCGGCGTGTGCATTTGACGGCGGGGCGTCTGCAAGGGGTGCCTGCCACATGAGACCCTTGGTTGGTCTGGCGGCACTTTTGTCGCATTGGTGGCGGCATCCGTTTCAACTGGCGATGCTGCTGGTGGGGCTTTCGCTGGCGACGGCGCTGTGGTCGGGGGTGCAGGCGATCAATGCCGAGGCGCGGGCAAGCTATGCGCGCGCCGCCGATGCCTTGGCGATGGATGGTCTGCCGCGATGGTCCATGGCCGATGGCAGCGCGGTGTCACTGGCGCGTTACGGCGAGCTGCGCCGCGCGGGTTTGGCTGTTTCTCCGGTGATCGAAGGGGATTTGCCCGGCAGCGATCTGCGGCTGATCGGGATTGATCCCTTGACCCTGCCACCTCAGGCACGGCTGATCGACCCGGCCGAGTTGGATTTGCGGGGCTTTGTCTCGCAGGGTGGTGAGGTGTTGGTGCATCCAGAGGCGGTGGCAGGGCTTGCCGCCGATCTGCCGCCCCCGCGCGCGGTGCCGGATCTGCCCAAGGGCATCGCGCTGGTCGATATTGCGGTGGCGGCGCGGCTTTTGGGGAAGGGGGGGATGTCCTATCTGCTGGTGCCACCCGAGGCGGCCGAGACAGCCGCGCCCGTGGGCATGGTGGCACAGCGGCCCACAGCGGGCGAGGATATTGCCCGGCTGACCGACAGCTTTCATTTGAACCTGACCGCCTTTGGCTTTCTGGCCTTTGCGGTGGGGTTGTTCATTGTCTATTCGGCCATCGGTCTGGCCTTTGAACAGCGCCGGGCGATGTTTCGCACCCTGCGCGCGCTGGGGGTTTCGGCGGCGGGGCTGACCGGGCTTTTGCTGGCGGAACTTTTGGTGCTGGCGCTGGTGGCCGGGGTGATCGGGGTGGGTTTGGGCTATGTCATTGCGGCGGCTTTGCTGCCGGATGTGGCCGCGACCTTGCGCGGGCTTTACGAGGCTGAGGTGGCGGGCACCTTGGCCTTGCGCCCGTCATGGTGGCTGGCGGGGCTGGTGATTTCGGTTCTGGGCACGCTGCTGGCTGCGGGACAAAGCCTGTGGCGGTTGTGGCATCTGCCCTTGTTGGCCACCGCCCAACCGCGCGCTTGGGCGCAAAGGGCGGCGCGGGGATTGCGGATTCAGGCGGGGGCGGGGCTGGTGCTTTTGGCGCTTGCCTGTGGTCTTGGGGTTTGGGGTGCGGGGCTTTGGGCGGGCTTTGGTCTTTTGGCGGCGCTGTTGTTGGGGGCGGCCCTGCTTTTGCCCGTGGCACTTTTCGGGCTGACCCTTGGCGCGGAGCGCTTGGCGCGCGGGGTCTTGGCGCAGTGGTTTTGGGCCGATACCCGCCAACAACTGCCCGGCCTGTCGCTGGCGCTGATGGCGCTGTTGCTGGCGCTTGCGGCCAATGTTGGGGTGGGCACCATGGTGGGCAGCTTCCGCCAGACCTTTACCGGCTGGCTGGATCAGCGGCTGGCCTCCGAGCTTTACATCACCGCCCGTAGCCCGGATGAGGCGGGGGCGATGGTCGATTGGCTGGCCCCGCGCGCCACGGCCATTTTGCCGATCTGGTCGGCAGAGGCCCCGCTGATGGGCCAGCCGGGTGAGGTTTATGGCGTCACCGACCATGCCACCTATCGCGACCATTGGCCTTTGCTTTTGGGCCGGCCCGATGTGTGGGACGTGCTGGCCCAAGGGCAGGCGGTGCTGGTGAATGAACAGCTTTACCGTCGCAATTCCTTGCGCCTTGGCGATCTGGTCGAGATGCCCGGAGGTGCGCTGCCCGTGGCGGGGGTTTATTCCGATTATGGCAACCCGCGCCCGCAGGTGATTGTCGCGACCGATCTTCTGGTGGCGCGTTTTCCCGATAGTCCGCGACTGCGCTATGCGGTGCGGGTCGATCCGGGTCGGGCGGCTGCCTTGGCGTCCGATCTGCGCGCGACCTTTGATCTGCCCGAGGGCGCAGTTCTGGACAACACCCGCGTCAAGGCGATGTCCTTGCAGGTGTTTGAGCGGACATTCGCGGTGACGGGGGCGCTGAATGTGCTGACGCTGGCGGTGGCGGGGCTGGCGATCTTTGCCAGCCTGATGACGCTGTCGGGCATGCGGGTGGTGCAATTGGCCCCGGTTTGGGCCTTGGGGCTGACCAAGGGGCGGCTGGCGGGTTTGGATTTTGCGCGCACGTTGGTGCTGGCGCTGGCCACGCTGGTCTTGGCGCTGCCCTTGGGGCTGGCCTTGGCCTGGGTCTTGTTGGCGGTGGTCAATGTGGCGGCTTTTGGCTGGCGCTTGCCGATGACGGTGTTTCCGGGGGACTGGCTGGTGCTGGCGGGCTTCACGCTGCTTGCCGCGGCCTTGGCCGCACTTGGGCCGTGGCGCAGGCTGGCGCGGATGGCGCCTGCCGATTTGCTAAGGGTGTTTGCCAATGGGCGTTAAGGGATGGCTGGCGGCGTTTTTCGCGGTTTGGGCAGGGTTTGGCATCCCCGCCGCCCATGCGCAGGGCTTTGCCGGAATGGGCGAGGCGGTGGAGGGGTTTGCCAACCCTGACCCCGCCTATCGGTTCTCGTTCCCCGCCGATCACGGCCCGCATCCGGATTTTCGTATCGAATGGTGGTATCTGACCGCCACGCTGACCGGGCCGGATGGCACGCATTATGGCGCGCAATGGACGCTTTTTCGCACCGCCCTTCGCCCCGGTGAGGAGATGGGCTTTGCCAGCCCCCAGTTGTGGATGGGTCATGCCGCGCTGACCAGTGCCGAGCGCCATCTTTTTGCCGAGAAACTTGGTCGCGGCGGGGTGGGACAGGCGGGGGTCACGCCCGCGCCCTTTGTCGCGTGGATCGATGATTGGCAGATGGTAAGCCGCGCCGCACCGGGGGCCGATGCGCTGTCTGCGCTTGACCTGCGCGCATCGGGCACGGGCTTTGCCTATGATCTGGCGCTTGAGGCCCAAGGCCCTATCGTGGCGCAGGGCGATCAGGGCTATTCGGTGAAATCGGCGGCGGGGCAGGCAAGCCATTACTATTCGCAGCCCTTCTACACCGTCACCGGCACCATCATGCTTGAGGGGCAAGAGATTTCGGTAACCGGGCAGGCGTGGCTGGATCGGGAATGGTCCTCGCAACCCTTGGCGCCGGATCAGACGGGTTGGGATTGGTTTTCGCTGAAGTTTGACGATGGGGCGCGGTTGATGGGGTTTCGGCTGCGCGATGGGGGGGCGGGGTATCTGTCGGCCACTTGGATTGACGCCGATGGCACGCCCACGCCGATGCCGCCGGGGGCCTTGCGGCTGACGCCGTTGGAGACGTCCCGCGTCGCCGGGCGCGACATTCCGGTGCGCTGGCGGGTGGAACTGCCGCAAAAGGCGCTGGATGTGATCGCCACCGCGCTGAACCCGCAGTCCTTTATGGACACCACCGTGCCCTATTGGGAGGGGCCGATTTCCTTTGACGGCAGCCATGCCGGGCGGGGGTATCTGGAGATGACGGGTTATGAGTGAGGCGCGCTGCGAGAGCCCCCCGCCTAACCCTCCCGCCTAAATCCCCGGCAAAACCCCTTGTGCGGGGGGTGGCAGGAGATCGGTCAGGATGCGGGGGATGCGCTCTTTCACCTTGAAAAAGCCCGCCGTGGCATGGGGCCAGATCGCGCTGTCCCAATCACGCCGCCATTCGGCCAAGGTGATGCCGCGCGCGGTGAGTGCGGGCGTCGCAGCTTCGATCCAGTCGCGCAGGGGGCCTTGGGGGATATAGGGGGTGACGATCTGGGTCACCCCAGCACGCGCGGCCCAATGGGCCAGATCGCCCGGCACGCCTGCGCGCAGGGCTTCGGCGTTATGCCCGCTGCGCGTGGCCGCATCGGCCAAGGCGGCGCGTTCGAACTGCACCACCGCGTCACCCACAGGCCCGGTTGACCGCAGATGGCTAGCCTCCAGCGTCCAGACTGCGCGGAGATCCAAGCTCGCCAGATCAAAATCTTCGACCCGACAATCCTCTTCGGTGATGAGAAGGGCTGTTGGCTGGCCGGATTTCGGGGCCAGCACGGACCGCAGCGGCATAAGGGGCGGCAGGCCATCGGGTTCGGTGTGGTCAAGTGCTTTGATCGGGTCGGCCAGATCAACCTCGCGCGGGGTAAAGCGGTGGTTGGTAAAGGTCGCGATGTTCCACGCCTGCGCCTGATAGGCTTTGCCGCGCGTGTGCAGCCCCGCCACCCAGCGCCAGCCTAGGGTGTTTGAGGCCGGATCGCCGTCCACCAAATGACGCAGAAAGAAATCCGCCCCCAGCCGCCATGGCAGGCCCAGCGTGAAAATCCAGATCGAGGCAAACCACATGCGCGCGTGGTTGTGCAGATAGCCGGTTTCCACCAGTTCTTCGGCCCAAGCATCCATGTAAGGCAGCCCCGTCTGTCCCGCCTCAGCATCCGCCACGGCGCGGCGCAGGCGGCGGTCTTTCTCCAAGGCGGCCAGATCGCGCTCTAGCCCGTCAAGGTAGCTGGCCCAAACCTGCGGGCGACGTTCCAGCCAGCCTTTGAAATAGCCGCGCCAGACAACCTCTTGCACGAATTTCTCGGCATCTGCCGGGCCATGGGCGGCAATGGCTGCGGCGACTACATCGGATTCCAGCACCAGACGGCGGCGCAGATAGGGCGACAGCTGCGAGACCGCCTTGTGCTGACCGGGGCCGGCATCGGTGTTGCGGCCATTGGCATAGCGCCGCCCCATGCGCGGCACAAATTCTGCCATACGCGCCTCACCGGCTGCGCGGGTGGCTGTCCAGTTGGTCATCTCGGCTGATCCCGTCTTGTCCAAAGGCGATGTGGCGCGGCGGCGCGCAAAGTCAACGCGCCGCGCGATAGCGTTCCACCATCGGGCGCAGCGCCACCCGCGCGCCAAGTTTGGCCGCCATCAGATAGGTGCCGCCGATCTTGCGGTGCAAAAACAGCGTGGCGGCAGGCGGCACATGGGCAAGGTCACGTTCAGAGCCCAAGGCCAGCCCCCGGTCGCGCAACCGCGCCAAAAGATCGCTTTGGCCAAAGTCAAAGGGCGTCTCTTGGCGCAAGGGGCCCATGGCCATGTCAAACAAGGACTGGATCAGATCCTGATGATGGGGCGCGGTGTTTGGGGCAAAGTAGCCGATGCGCAGTATCGCGTCGCGGATCGTTGTTGGCGTGCCGTCCAGGGCGGCGGCCAGCAGGGCGCGGAAATCGGCGGTCAGGTTGGGGGCAATCGGCTGCACCGCGCCGAAATCCAGAAGCACGATGCGCCCGGTTTTGGGGTCATAGCGGTAATTGGCCAGATTGGGGTCGGTCTGCATCACGCCAAATTCGAACAACTCCCGCAGGACGAGGTCGATCAGGGCCGAAGCCACCCGGTCGCGCGTGGCTTGGGGGGCGGTGATCAGGCTGTCGAGCGCCGCGCTTTCGACATAGCTCATCGCCAGAACCTGCGGCGTGCAGAGATCTGGCACGACCTCGGGCAGGGTGAACTCCTGCGACCCCGCAAGCAGGCTGCGAAAGCGAGTCAGATGCTGCGCTTCGGCGCGGTAATCGGCCTCGGCGTGCAACTGGCGTTTGGCCTCGGCCATCAGCGGGGCAAGGTCCATCTCGCGGGGCAAAAGGCCGGGCAGGCGCAACAGCGTGGCGACATTGTCGATATCGCTGTCGATGCTGTCACGCACGCCGGGATATTGCACCTTGATCGCCAAAACGCGGCCATCGGGCAGCACAGCCCGATGCACCTGACCGATCGAGGCGGCGGCAAAGGGGCGCACGTCAAAGTGCTGAAACCGCCGATACCAGCCCGCGCCCCATTCGGCGTTCAGCACGGTTTGCAATTGCTTTGGCGGCATCGGCTGGGCGTCATCGCGCATCCGGGCCAAGATGGCCGTCATCTCCGGGGGCAACACGGCGCCTGTGTCCATCGACAGCATTTGCCCCAGCTTGAGCGCCGCCCCGCGCAGATGCGACAGCCCGTCGGTGACGCGCAAGCCATTGGCCGGGGTGATCAGCAGGCTGGCCAAGTCGGGCCGCTTGCCTTGGGCCAGTGCCTTTAGCCCGCCTGCCGCCACACCCCCGGCGATGCCCGACGCGATACCGCCCATCCGCAGCATCCGCGCCATGCGGCCCGTGGGCACCATAGCGCCCGCGTTGGTCTTGTCTTGCCGCATGGGTTGCCTCGCATTGCCTTTGGCAAAAGATGGGCCAAAGCGCGCCCACGTCGAGGGGGTGCGTGGAAATAAGGCTGGGTTTGTTCTGCGGCTGGCGGGCTTTCTGCCGCCTTACTCGGCGGGGTTTTGCAGGCCGCTGGCTTTGTCCAACTCGCGGCGCAGACGCGCCTCTTCGGCCGCTTGTGGCGTGGTGAAGCGTGCCAAGAGCAGATAAACCACGGGCGTCAGGTAAAGCGTGACCAGCGTCGCAAGGCCAAGCCCGCCGACAATCACCCAGCCCAAAGCCTCACGCGCCTCGGCCCCCGCGCCAGAGGATAGGATCAGCGGCACGCCGCCCAAGACGGTGGAAATCATGGTCATCATCACCGGACGCAACCGCACCGCCGCGCCCTCGGTGATGGCGGCGCGCACGTCATGGCCCCGATTGCGCAGCTGATTGGCGAATTCGACGATCAAGATGCCATTCTTGGCCATGATCCCCACCAAAAGGACCAGCCCGATTTGCGAATAGACATTCAGGCTGCTGCCCGTCAGCACCAGCGCAAAGATCGCACAAGCCAGCCCAAGCGGCACGGTGGACATGACGATCACCGCAGAGACAAAGCTTTCAAATTGTGCGGCCAACACCAAAAACACGATCAGGATGGCAAAGCCAAAGGTCAGCAAAAGCCCCGATCCGGTTTCATCCAGCGTGGCGGCCTCGGCCAGCGGCACGATGCGCGCGCCGGGGGGGAGGATCTCGGCGGCCAGCGCCTCAACCTCGGCCAAGGCTTGGCCCAAGGGCAGTTCGGGCGTTAACCCTGCGCTGATCGGCACAGCGCGGGCTTGGGCCTCGCGGCCCAGTTCGGGGGCGACGGCGCGTTCTTCCAGCCGCACAAAGGACGACAGAGGCACGGTCTGCCCCGTGGCGCTGCGCATAAAGACCCGCTCTAGATCTGAAGGGTCGTTCACCGGATCGGCGGTCGAGATCAGTTGGATATCATGCGATTTGTCACCGATGAACACGGTGCCCACGCTGCGTCCGTCAAGCACGGCTTGCAGCGCCTCGCCCAAGCCCTCGATTCGGATGCCCAGATCGGCGGCGCGGGCGCGGTCCACCTCGATGAAAAGTTGCGGCTGCGTGGTGTCATAGCCCAGCCGCACCTGCCCGAAGGCGGGGTTTTCCTCCATCGCGGCCACCAGCGCCGTGGCATCGCGGCTCAGGTCGTCATAGCTGGCGCCCACCAGTGCAAAGCGCAGGCCTTGTCCCGCGCCGCGAATGCGCAGGCTGTTGGGTTGCAGCGCAAAGGCGCGCACCCCCACCACGGCGCGCAAGCGGGCGGTGATGTCGGCTGCAATCTCTTGCTGGCTGCGCGCCCGCTCACCCCAAGGGGCCAGCGTCATCACCATAAAGCCGGAGTTGGCCTGCCCGCCGCTGCCCGCGATGGCAAAGATATTGGTGACCTCGCCCGTATCTTGCAGGCCGATCACCGCATCCTCAATCTCGCGCATTTTGGCGGTGGTGTGATCGAGCGACACACCTTGCGGGGTTTCCACGCGCAGCAACACCACGGCGCGATCTTCGGGGGGGGTCAGTTCCTGCCGGATTTGGCCAAAGGCCAGCGCCGCCGCCCCGGCAATGCCAAGGCTGACCATTATGACGACCAAGGGCGCAGCAAGAGCGATGCGCAGGCTGCGGGTGTAAAAGCGCGACATGGCCGCCCCGGCGCGGGCAATCAGACCGGGCGGCTTGGCAACGGCGTTTGGCGTGGCTTCTTTCAGGATGCGGCTGGCCAGAACTGGGCAAAGCGTAAGCGCGACCACCGATGACAACAGCACCGCCATGGCCAGCGTAAAGCCAAACTCGCGAAAGAGCCCACCCGCCTGCCCGCCCAGAAAGGACAAGGGCACAAACACGGCTGCCAGCGTGGCGGTGGTGGTGACCACGGCAAAAAACACCTCTTGGGTGCCCAAGACCGCAGCGGCGCGCGCGCCCATGCCTTCGGACCGCCGCCGCACGATGTTTTCCAAGACCACGATGGCATCATCCACCACCATGCCCGTGGCCAGAACCAGCGCCAGAAGCATCAGGATATTGATCGAAAACCCCACCAGCCAGACGGCCGCCAAAGTGCCGATCAGCGCCACAGGCAGCGCGATGGCGGGGATCAGCGTGGCGCGAATGTCAAGCAAAAAGACATAGATCACCGCGATCACGATCAGGGTGGACAGGATCAGCGTCAGCACCACCTCGTTCAGCGCGCCTTGCACAAAGACCGCATCGTCAGAAGTGACCTTAAGCGTGACATCGGGCGGCAAGAGCGGCGCGATATCGGCCACGGCGGCGCGCACGGCTTGGGAAATTTCCAGCGTGTTGGACTGTGCCGAGCGGATGATGCCCAGACCGATCCCCGCCTCGCCATTGGCGCGCAGCACCGATTGGCCCAAGGCCGGGCCAATGCTGACTTCGGCCACATCGCCCAGCCGCACCCCATCGGCCAAGATCAGCGCGGCAAATTCATCGGGCGTGCTGATGGCGGCGGTGGTGCGCACCACCATCGACTGTGTGGTTGAGGCCAGCGAGCCCGCGGGCGCGTCAAAGGACACAGTGGCCACCGCCGCGCGCACATCGGCCAGCGACAGGCCGCGCGCCGCCAGTTGGCGCATGTCTATGTCGATCCGGAACACCTCGTCGCGGTCGCCAAAGATTTGTAGATCGGCCACGCCTTGGGCTGACAACAGCCGCTCTTGCACCAGATCTTCAGCCAGACGCGTCAGGCTTTCGGGGCTGCGCGAGCCTGAGGTCAGCGACAGGCGCATGATGGCATCAGAATCGGCATCAGCCTTGACGATGCGCGGGGTTTCCACCCCATCGGGCAGGCTTCCTGCCAGTCGCGCGATGGCGTCGCGCATGTCGGTGGCGGCGGTGTCCAGATCGGTGCCGGCGGTGAATTCCACCGTCACCCGGCTGCGCCCAAAGCGCGAGGAGGAGGAGATGTCCTTGACCCCTGAAATCCGCCCAGCCGCCCCTTCGATGGCGGCGGTGATTTCGCGGTCAATGGTTTCGGGGGCGGCTCCGGGGTAGTCTGTGCTGACGGTGATGACGGGGCTGTCCACATTGGGCAGCTCGCGCACCTCGCCGCCCAGCCAGCCCGCGATGCCCGCAATCAAGATCAGCGCGTTCAGAACAAAAGCCAGAATCGGGCGGCGTATGAACAGGGCGGTGCCCGACAAATAGGCGTTGCGTTCGATGCGGGTGGTCATGGCGCGGCCTTGGCGCTGTCCGCCTCTGCGTTGGGCGCCTCGGCCCCGCGCACGCTGACCTCTGCCCCCGGGCGCACCGATTGCACGCCTTCGATCACCACCAGATCGCCGGGCTGAAACTCTGCCGCGACCATCACTTGTGCCGCCTCGCGCTGCACGATTTGCACCGGCAGCCGCGCGGCTTTGCCCTCGCGCAAGACCCAGACATAAGCGCCCTCGCGGCTCCATTGGATGGACAAGGGATCAACCGAGGGGGCCGTGGCACCGGGCAAGTCCAGCGTCATGGCAAAGGCCATGCCTGCGCGCAGCCGATCCTCGGCGTTCGGAAGTTCGGCCTGCACGCGCAGGGTGCGGCTGGCCGGGTCCACCCGGTTGTCGATGGCGCTGATGCGGCCTTGAATGGTGTCAAAGCCGCCTGCCAAAGCCTCGGCCATGATCGGGTCGCCCACCGCCACCCGGCCCACCATGCGCTCGGGCAGCCGCACGTCGACCAATAAAACCGAACGGTCGTCGATGCGGGCGATTTCCGTCTGCGGGCCGATTTGTGCGCCAACCTCGGCATTCAGAATGCCGATCCAGCCCGACACAGGCACGGTGATGCTGCGTTGGGCCAGTTCATAATCGGCTTGGCGCAGTTCCAGATCGGCCTTGCGCAGCGCCAGCTCTGCCTCACGCAGTTGCACATCGGTGCCGGTGCCCGAGGCGCTTAGCTGTTTTGCGCGATCAAGCCGGGTGCGGGCATCTTCCTGCACCAGCCGCGCGCGTTCCAGCGCGATGCTCTCGGCCTCGGCGTCCAGTCGCAACAACAGATCGCCCGCTTGCACCTTTTGGCCAGAGCCGACGAAGATTTCCGTCACCCGACCGGGCGTTTCGGCAAAGACCGACACCGAGCGCAGGGCTTGGCCGTCGCCAATGGCGCTGACGCGGTCGGCGATCTGGCCTTCACCGGGGGGCAGGGCCGTGACCACGGGGGCGGCGCGCGCGCCGCCGGGACTGCCGCCACCGCCGGGTGCGCCTTGGGGCGCGCCTTGTGGGGCGCCTTGTGCGCCCCCCTGTCCGGGCCGCGCGGCATCTGCGGCCTCACCAATCCCAAAGACACCCGGCGCAAAAACCGCCGTGCCCAAGAGGCCCGCAAGACCCAGCGCCAACGTCAGCGCGATTTGCTTCCAGATCGGCATCGAACCTCTTTTCGGTGACTTCTTGGCGGTGGCATGGCACCCCTTCTATTGTGGGGCATTCGGCGTTGAAGGCAAGGAAAGGCGCGTGTTCCGCGCCGTGAATACAAGAATTTGATGGCGGTTAAATCACGATGGGCCGTCAATCAGGCGCAGGGCCGCCGCGATATTTTCGCTAAGTGAACCAGAGACATCCAGCGTCCAGCCTTCATTCGGGCCAAGGGGTTCAAGCGTGGCCAATTGGCTGTCCAACAAGAGAGCTGGCATGAAATGCCCCTGCCGCGCCGCAAGGCGTTGGGCAATGAGGCCGCGGGGGGCGGTCAGATGCAGGAATGTCACCCCACCTGCCGCGCGGCGCAACTGGTCGCGGTAGGTTTGACGCAGGGCTGAACAGGCGACGATCCCGCCATGCGCGGCCAGCACCTTGCCGACCGCCGCAAGCCACGGCAGGCGGTCGTCATCCGTCAGGGGCTGGCCCGCCGCCATTTTGGCGCGATTGGCGGCAGGGTGCAGGTCATCGGCATCGGTGAAGGGCAGATCAAGCGCCTTGGCCAGTGCAGCCCCAAGGCTGGATTTGCCACAGCCCGAAATCCCCATGACCACCAGCCGCCGCGTGCTATCCCTCATCGCGCACCAAAAGCACCAGCGCCAGCACCGTCAGCCCCACTCCGCCCAGAACCAAGTCGGGCGGCGGGCTGCGTCCCAGCGCGATTTCCCACAAGATGACCCAGCTTGGCACCAGATAGGTATAGGCCATGACCTTGGCCGAAGGCAGGCGCAGCGTGGCGTATTGCAACAACACAAAGGTCATCGCACTGGCGGCGACCGAGACATAGATCAAGCAGATCCAGACAATGCCGGGCAGGGCGGCCCAGTCGGTGTCCACCACATCGCGCCAGCCCCATGCAACCAAAAGCGCAAAGCCCGCCACCATCATGCCAAAGGTAAAGACCACGGCAGGCTCACCCCGGTTCAGCTTGCGCACCATGGGGGCATAGATGGCATGGGCCACACAGCCCCAGAAATAGATGATCTCGCCCGACCCGATCTGAAAGCGCAAAAAGGCGGCGAAATCGGCCCGGAAGATCACCCATAACGCGCCGACCGCGCCAACGGTCAGCGCGAGCGCCATGCGGGGCGTGGTGATCTGGCGCAAAAGCAGCCAGCCAAACCCCGCCGCCATGACGGGCGTCAGGGTAAAGACAGCGGCGGTCGAGACCGCCTCGGCGGTTTGTAGGCCCTTGAACATCAAGACGAAATAGGCCGCCAAAAGCCCGCCCAACACCACATAGCGCCACGGCGCGCGCCATGTGCTGCGCGCAATGCCAGTGGTCGCAAGGGCGGCGATGCCGACCAAGGCCCCGGCCAGTGCAAAGCGCAAGACCGTCAGCGCCTCGGGGGCGACAAAGGGGGCGGCCATGGCGCCAAGGCTGAAGGATCCGGCCACCAGTGCGGAAAAGACCAGCATGGCCAGATGACCGCTTTGCGCGGGCGTCAGGCGTTTCAGGCTGGGGGGCTTTTGCAGTAAGCTGGGCAAGATCAGCCGCATGTCTCGGCCCAGCGCAGGCTGGCGCGTTTCAGATGGGCCAGAAAGCTTTGCACCTTTAACGTGCGGTGCAGATCGACATGGGTGACAATCCACAAGGGTGCCGCCCATTCGGAACGCGGGGCAAAGACCTGCACCAGATCAGGGTTTTGCGCGGCAAAATGCGCGGTGCAAAAGCCAAGGCCGAGGCCAGCCTTGATCGCCTCAAGATTGGCGGCAGGTTCGGTGACGCGAAAGGAAATCGCCTCGGGCGGGACTTTGTCACGCAACCACAGATAAAACGGCGCGCGGGTGTCGGGGTTTTCCGGGCCAATTAGCCGATGGCGCGCCAGATCGGCCTCATCCGCGGGCATGCCGTGGTGGTCGATATAGGTTTGCGATGCGTAAATCCCGTAATTCATGGTCATCAGGGATTGCACCACATTGTCGGGCTCTTGCGGGGCGGCACCTGCGCGGATGGCGACATGCGCCTCGCCGTAATCCAGCCGGAACACGCGCATATCGGTCATAAAGCGGATTTTCACATCGGGGAATTCGGCCTGATAGGCGGCAAAGACCGGAGCCAGTAGATCGGCAATGCCGGTGATCGCTGTGACCACCAATTCGCCGCTGACCGTTTCGCCCTGACCTTTGATGCGGCTGGCCAATTGGCCGAACTGTTCCTCGGTGGTTTGGGCGACCGACAACAGATCACGCCCCGCCTCGGTAGGGGTATAGCCGCGCGCATGGCGTTGAAACAGCTTGGCCCCCAGCCGCTTTTCCAGCGCGTCGATGTGGCGAATGACGGTGGCATGATGCACGCCCAGCACATCGGCCGCCCCCGATACGGTGCCCAGCCGCGCGACCTGAAAGGCGGTGCGAATTTCGTCCCAGTTTTCCATGATAACCCGGTGCTTTGTGCGCTGTTGCACAGATGAAAAGGCCAGACCGGCAACGGATGCAAGCGCCAAATCGCATCAGCCCATCAGATCGGCAACGGGGATTGGCAGAGCTGTTGTCTGCACGCTTAGGACGCAGCATCCCCGCGCATGGCGCCGATGGCCTGTTGCAACAGCCCGTCCAGCCAAAGCCGCGCGCTGTCGATCGTGGCGACATAGCTGGTCATGGCTCCCTCTAGCCCGGGGATTTGCTGGGCAAGGCTTGGTGCCATGATGTAAAGCAGCACAGTCACCACGCCGATCAGCATTGCCAGCACAAAGCCCGACCGAAAGGCGCTTTTGGGTGTTGCATTGGGCAGGCTGTCTGACACGGCCCCCGCTTCACCCGGACGCCGTTCGTTTGCGGCGCGCAGGGTGGTGTTGATCTCGTCAATTTCGGGCAGCATATCGCGGCGCGATTGCGGCTTGGCGGGGCTTGGCTCGATGCCCTTCATCTTGGCCAAGCGTTGCGCGACGGGGTCGGGCTGGTTGGCATCGGCTTCGTGCAGGGAGTCTTCGGCGATGGCTTGGGCCATGGCGGCGCTAAGGCCCAACTCGGATTGCGTTTCAAGCGCAGGGGCCTCGGCGCGGCGGGCCTCTGCCTCGCGTGCGGCCTCCTCGCGCAAGACCGCCAGAACGCTTTCATCCAAGGCGCGGGCCGGAGCGGCGGCTGGGGCGCTGGCCAAATCTGGCGCGGGATCTGGGGCGTCAAGATCCTCGCCAAGATCCCCGTCTTGATCATGGCCTTGCGCCTCTATCTCAGCGCTTGCCTGCATGCCCCTTGCGGGTTGGTCGGACTGGGGCGGCGCTTCGAACAAGGCCTCTTCGGCGGCCAGATCTTCGGCAACCCGAGGCGACAACTGAAACCACGCATGCCCGCAGTTTGAACATTGCACGTCACGCCCGGCGTCGGGGATGGCCGAGGCATCCACCTCATATTCTGCATCGCAATTGGGACAGACAAGGCGCATTGGGCACGATCCAACCACTAGAAAAAAGCATCGTGCCGATCTTGTAGCAACGATATTTGCCTTATCCAAGCCTTTGTGGGTATTTCGGGAACAGTGCGATTGAAACCGCCGCGCCCTTGGGCGAGTATCGGCGCGGTAAACAGCGTGGGTGCAAGGACAGCCGTTCGTGATTTCCTTTGACAATGTGGCGTATAATTACGGCGGCGGAGAGCTGTTGTCAGACATGTCCTTGCGTCTTGCGCCGGGGTCTTTTCACTTTCTGACCGGGCCTTCGGGGGCGGGAAAGACCACATTCCTAAAGCTGTGCTATGCGGAACTGTTGCCCACCGCTGGGCATATCACCCTGTTTGACCGTGATGTGCATGGGCTGACGCGCGACGATGTCGCGCTGACGCGCCGCCGCATCGGGGTGGTGCATCAAGATTGCCAGTTTCTGGATCATCTGAGCCTTGCTGCCAATGTTGCCTTGCCGCTGACGGTCTCGGGCCGCCATGGAGCCGAGCGGGATTTGGACGATCTTCTGGCTTGGGTTGGTCTTGATAAGCTGTCGGGCGCTTTGCCGCCCTCCTTGTCGGGCGGAGAGCGCCAGCGCGCCGCACTGGCGCGGGCCATCATCATGGGGCCGGATGTGATCTTGGCCGATGAGCCGACGGGCAATCTGGATTGGGAGATGTCGCTGCGTCTGCTGACGCTGTTGGTCGAGTTGAACAAAATGGGAAAAACCGTGCTGGTGGCAACTCATGATCTGAACCTGATCCGGCAGGCCAAGGCGCAGGTGCCCGCGCGGGTGTTGCGCATTGCCAAGCGTCGGGTGCAGCTTGCGGGGGCCGATCTGTGATCCCGTTTCTGACCCGCCTTTTGCCCTCTGAACCCGCCGATGCCGTGGTGCCGCCTTCGGGGCATACGGCGTGGCTCACCTCATTCACCGCCGGGGCCATGACCTTTCTGGCGGTCTATGCACTGGCCTTGTCGCTGGCCTCGGGGCGGTTGGCGGACCGCTGGTCGGGCGCGTTGGAGCGCACGGCAACGGTGCGGCTTTCGGCGCCCGAAGATCAGATCGAGTTGCAGTTGACCGCCGTTTTGAATGTTTTGGCCACCACGCCCGGCATTGAAAGCGCTCGTGCCTTGACCGAGGACGAACAGCGCGCCCTGTTGGAGCCGTGGTTCGGCCCCGATCTGCCCGTCGAGGCGCTGCCCCTGCCGCGGCTGATTGAGGTGGTCGAGGATGGCACGGGCTATGACGGCACGGGCCTGCGCCAACGATTGGCCGCCGAGGCCCCCGGGGCGATCTTGGACGATCACACGCGCTGGCGCGAGCCGATGGCACAGGCGGCCTCGCGGTTGCGGCTGTTGGGGCTTTTGTCGATCGGGTTGATCGGGGCGGCCATGGCGGCGATGATCACGCTGGCGGCCAATGCCTCACTGGCGGCCAATGCGCAGGTGATCAAGGTGCTGCGGCTGGTCGGTGCGCGCGATGCCTATATCGCGCGGGCTTTCGTGCGCCGCTTTACCCTGCGCGCGGCTGTGGGGGCGGCCGCGGGGGCGGCTGCGGGGGTGATTGGTGTTCTTTTGCTGCCCTCGGCCCATGCGGCGGGTGGGTTTCTGACGGGGCTTGGCTTTCAGGGGGCAGGCTGGCTTTGGCCTTTCGTGCTGCCGCCTTTGGCCGCTCTGGTGGCCTTTTTGGCCACGCGCTCTGCGGCGCTTCGCAAATTACGGGAGTTGACCTGACATGCTGGCCATTCGCTGGATTTTGTCGCTGATTTTTGTGGTCCAGATGTATCTGGCCATGGCGGTGCTGGCGATTGCCTTTGCCCCTTGGGCGCTGTTTTCGCGCAAAGGGGCCTATGCGGCTATGCATGCCTATTGCGCATGGGTGATCTTTACCTTGCGGATCCTGTGCGGTCTGCGCTGCGAGGTGCGCGGAACGCCCCCCACCGAAGAGGTGATCATCGCGGCCAAGCATCAAAGTTTTCTTGATATTTTGATGATCTTTCACGCTGTGCCGCATGGCAAATTCGTGATGAAGGCTGAACTGATGTGGACGCCTTTTCTCGGCCAATATGCCCGCCGGATTGATTGCATTCCGGTCAATCGTGGCAAGCGGGGGGCCGCGATTGCCAAGATGAAGGCCGATGTGATGGCCGGCACCGCGAACCCCGGCCAGCTGATCATCTATCCCCAAGGCACCCGTGTGGCGCCGGGGGTGTCCCGGCCTTACAAGGTGGGCACGGGGCTGCTTTATGAACAGCTTGGCCAGCCTTGTGTGCCGGTGGGCACCAATGTGGGCCTCTTTTGGCCCAAGCGCAGCATCTTGCGCAAACCGGGTTTGGCGGTGGTTGAGTTTTTGCCGCCGATTGCGCCGGGCAAGCCAATTGCCGACTTTATGGGCGAATTGGAGCAGGCGGTGGAAAGCTCATCCAACGCGCTGATGGCAGAGGCGGGGTTTCGCGTCTAAGACCGCCCCTCCTCGTTCGCCTGCGGCGCTCGTCGGGGTATCCCGGCGCGGCATCCAATCGAGGAGCGGCGGAGCCGACGACGAGATTACGCCGCCAACCCCTTTGATCCCATCTCCAGAAACTTTTGCCGACGGTCCTTGATGATCGCGGCGCGGCTTTTGCCGGCCATTTCGGCCAGCATCGCCTCAATCGCCTTGCCCACGGCGGCCACGGTATCGGCCCGGCCACGCTGCGCACCGCCGATGGGTTCTTTGATGATGCGGTCGATCACGCCCAGCTTTTGCAAATCCTGCGCTGTCAGGCGCAGCGCCTCGGCGGCTTCGCGCATCTTCTCGGCGTCTTTCCACAGGATCGAGGCGCAGCCCTCGGGCGAGATCACCGAATAGACCGAATGTTCCAGCATGGCGATGCGGTTGGCCGTGGCAAAGGCAACAGCCCCGCCAGACCCGCCTTCGCCCACCACGATGGATAGCAAAGGCACACCGATTTCCAGACATTTGGCGGTTGAACGCGCAATCGCCTCGGCCTGACCGCGCTCTTCTGCGCCCTTGCCGGGATAGGCGCCGGGCGTGTCGATCAGCGTGATGACTGGCAGGTTAAAGCGGTCGGCCAGATCCATCAGGCGCACCGCCTTGCGATAGCCCTCGGGCCGCGCCATGCCAAAGTTACGCTCGATGCGGGATTTGGTGTCATGGCCCTTTTCATGGCCGATCACCACCACCGGCATATCATTGAACCGTGCCAACCCGCCCATCACCGCATGGTCATCGGCAAAGCTGCGATCCCCGGCCAAGGGGGTGAATTCCGAAAACAACCCTTCGATGTAATCTTTGGTATGGGGGCGGTCAGGGTGGCGGGCGACCTGACATTTCTGCCAAGGCGTTAAGGATTTATACAGATCCTTAAGCAGGCTGTCCGACTTGCGGTCCAAAGCCTCGGTTTCTTTCGAGATGTCCATGGCCGGATTGGCCCGCGCCAAAGCGCGCAATTCCTCGGCTTTGCCTTCAATCTCGGCGAGCGGCTTTTCGAAATCCAAGTAATTCATCGGGCACCCTTCAGACGGATCGCCCCTATATGGCCAGAAGCCACGCAAGATGCAACTCGCCCCGGCTGTCGTGGATCTTTGCCGCCTGAATTGCCGGTCTTGTCCAAGTGGATCTGCTGCACCGCCCCCATCACAGGAAATATACCGCGCAGTCTACGCAGGGCCGGGGTCTGTCAAACGGTCTTGATTTTGGGATGCAGGTAAAGCGCCGTAGAATTGACGCCGCCTGAAAACAGCAACGCCCCATGGCCGGTGCCACGGGGCGCGCATGTCCTCCCGAGGTTGCGGGTTCGGGCCTCCTCTCCCAGCCCCCGCGCGGGTATTCTTTGGTGCGAACTTTGCGCAGTTGCCGCAAAGTGACGCTACGTCAACAGGTCTGCCCGTTTTGCGGGCGCTTTGTCAACGATTCCTGATCTTGGCCTCAGCCGCCCATGATTAGTTCATACTGTTTCACGATCACCTCGGCCTGTTTCATCGACGCGATGTCAATGAGCTTGCCCTTGTAGGTGGTCGCACCTTGGCCATTGGCCTTGGCCTCTTCCATCGCGGCCAAAATGGCGCGGGCGTCGGCCACTGCGGCCTCGGAGGGGGTGAAGACCTCATTGGCCAAGGCAACCTGTTTGGGGTGGATCGCCCATTTGCCGACCATGCCAAGGGTGGCGGACCGCAGAGCTTGGGCGCGGAAGCCCTCGTCATCGGAAAAATCGCCAAACGGCCCGTCGACGGGCAAGACGCCATGGGTGCGGCAGGCGGCGACGATGGCGGCCTGCGCCCAGTGCCAAGGGTCAGACCAGTGCTTCACGCCCTCGCGCAGCATGTAATAGTTTTCCTGCGTGCCGCCGATGCCGGTGGTCTGCATCCCCATACTTGCGGCAAAATCCGCTGCACCAAGGCTCATGGCCTGCAAACGCGGCGAGGAGGCGGCGATTTCCTCGACATGGGCGATGCCGGCGGCGGATTCGATGATAACCTCGAACGAAATTGGTTTTGTCCGCCCCTTGGCGCGTTCTATGGCGGTGACCAGCGCGTCCACGGCGTAGACATCGGCCGCGCAGCCCACTTTGGGGATCATGATTTGGTCAAGCCGCGGCCCGGCCTGTTCCAACAGGTCCACCACATCGCGATACCAATAAGGGGTATCCAGCCCGTTGATCCGCACCGAGAGGGTCTTTTTGCCCCAATCAATGCTGCTGATCGCGGCAATGATATTGGCGCGGGCGGCGTCCTTGTCAGAGGGGGCGACAGAGTCTTCCAGATCAAGGTTGATGACATCCGCCGCCGATGCCGCCATTTTCTCGAACAGTGCGGGGCGCGAGCCGGGGCCGAAGAGCTGGCAACGGTTCGGTCGAGCGGGGGGCGTGGGCTGAAGGCGAAAGCTCATGGGAATTCTCTTTGTAAGGAAGTTTCGCGGTGGGTTGGCGTTTGGTTATATTGTTGCGCGTCATGCTGCAAGTGCGAATTGCAGGTGCAGCATCCGCTCATCGTCGACTTTGTCGCTCTTCGCTTGCGGTGGCCGCCCGGGCGCGCGAAGACTGGCGGCACGCCATGGATGAGCCGCCCGATGATCACCGTCACGCCTGACACCTTTCCGCTCGCGCAAACCTTCACCATCTCGCGCGGGTCAAAGACCCATGCCCATGTGCTGACCGTGCGCGTCACGCGGGGGGGCGTCACCGGCTGGGGGGAATGCGTTCCCTATGCGCGCTATGGCGAAAGCCTTGAAAGTGTTGCGGCCCAAATCCGCAGCCTTCCCGCAGACATCACCCGCGCCGCGCTGCAAAGCGCCCTTGCCCCCGGCGCCGCGCGCAATGCGGTGGATTGCGCGCTGTGGGATCTTGAGGCGAAAACGACAGGCCAGCGCGTCTGGCAATTGGCGGGCTTGGCCGCACCGGGGCCAAAGGTGGTGACCTATACCCTGTCGCTGGACACGCCCGAGGCGATGCGGGCTATGGCCGCCAAACATGCCCATCGCCCGGTGTTGAAAATCAAGCTTGGCACACCGGATGACATGCCCCGGCTAGTGGCGGTGCGCCAAGGCGCGCCGAGGTCGCGGATCATCATTGACGCGAATGAGGGCTGGACGCCCGAGGTTTATTCCGAATTGGCCCCGCATCTTCTGCGCCTTGGGGTGGCTTTGGTGGAACAGCCCATGCCGGCGGGCCAAGATCACATGCTGGCCGAAATCGCCCGCCCCTTGCCGGTTTGTGCCGACGAATCTTGCTTTGATGCCGCCAGCCTGCCCGCCTTGGTGGGCAAATATGACATGGTGAACCTCAAACTCGACAAGACCGGCGGCCTGACCGAAGCGCTGCGCACCCGCGATGCCGCCGCACGGCTTGGCTTTGGGTTGATGGTGGGTTGCATGGTGGGATCATCGCTTGCCATGGCCCCTGCGGTGCTGGTTGCGCAAACGGCGGCCGAGACAGACCTTGACGGCCCGCTCTTGCTGGCCCAAGACCGCGAAAACCCGTTGCGCTATGATGACCATGGCGTGCATCCCTCCACACCCGAGCTTTGGGGATAATGATGACCCGCACCGTTTATGTGAATGGCGACTATCTGCCCGAGACTGAGGCCAAGGTTTCTGTCTTTGACCGGGGCTTTTTGATGGCCGATGGGGTCTATGAGGTCACAAGCGTGCTGGACGGCAAGCTGATTGACTTCGCGGGCCATTGCACCCGCCTTGCCCGGTCTTTGGGTGAGTTGGAGATGAAGAACCCCCACACCGACGCCGAATGGCTGGCCATTCACCGCGAATTGGTGGCGCGGAACGGCGTTGTGGAGGGCATGGTTTACCTACAGGTCACCCGTGGCAATCCCGGCGACCGTGACTTTGCCTATCCCACCCCCGAGGTGGCCCCGACCGTGGTTTTGTTCACGCAATCCAAGCCGGGGCTGGCCGACAATCCGGCGGCCAAGACTGGAATGAAGGTGATTTCGATCCCCGATCTGCGCTGGGCGCGCCGCGATATCAAGACGGTGCAGCTTCTCTATCCCTCGATGGGAAAGATGGCGGCCAAAAAGGCCGGGGTGGATGATTCATGGTTTGTTGAAGAGGGCGTGGTGACCGAAGGCACCTCGAACAACACTTATATTGTCAAAGGCAACCGCATCATCACCCGCCAGCTGTCGCATGATATCTTGCACGGCATCACCCGTGCCGCCGTTCTGCGCTTTGCCGCCGAGGCCCAGATGGAGGTGGAAGAACGCCCCTTCACCATCGCCGAGGCGCAGGCGGCGGATGAGGCGTTTATCACCAGCGCATCGGCCTTTGTGATGCCGGTGGTCGAGGTGGACGGCCACGCCGTCGGCACAGGCAAGCCCGGTGCCGTTGTGGCGCGGCTGCGGGAAATCTATCTGGACGAGATGCGCCGCGCCGCGATTTGACCACGGCTGTTCACAGCGCTGCCGCGCCACTTTGGCGCGGTTATGCCCTATAGGCGTGGATGCTGATCTGCTCGGGGGCAAAGCTTACAGGGCCGCGCAGCAAGACCAGATTGACCCCCGAATGCGAGATCATCACATCGCCCGTTTCGGGGTTGGTGGTGAACTCGGCCTCTATTTCGGCCTCTAGCTGATCGGCGGCAATCACTTCGGGGTCGATTTGCAGGATCAGGCTGTCATCTGAGGAAAAGTCTGTGATGATCACCGGCTCGCCCGCGGCATGGCATGACCATGCCCAAAACGTATCGGCACCGCTGCCACCAGACAGGGTGTCACCGGCATCGCCGTTCAACGTATCATCACCCGCGCCACCAAAGATACGGTCTGGCGTCGCCTCTGCGTTGTTATTGAGAGTAAGCGGGCCGTCTGGCTGATCTTCGGCAAAATGCAGATCGTCGAGGGCAGAGAGATAATCATTGCCGTCGCCGCCATCCAACAGGTTGCTGCCATGGATGTCTTCGATCGCATCATTGCCTGCACCACCCATAATGGTGTCGTCACCCTGCGAGAAACTGGCGAAAAGCGCAGGATCTGCCCAAGCATGCACCCAAGACAGATCATTCCCAGCGCCCAATTCGATCAGGTCATTGCCGCCACCGCCCAAGACCAGATCATCGTTGTCGCTGCCGACCAGACTGTCATCGCCCTCGGTGCCATCTTGCCGCGCAAGCCCGTTCCACCAACTGTCTTGCGGCGGTTTTTCGCCCCCCGGATCACCGGCATCGTCCCCATTGTCGATGATCAGATCCAAAAGCTCATCCGCTCCTTCGGGGGACAGGCTGTTGAGACTGCTGCGCTGATCGGGAGGGGCGTCGTCTTCGGAAGCAGGATCATCGCCGCCCAAAAGAGAGCCGAACATCATCGGCAAGGCCAAAAGCAGGAGGAATTCCACAGCGATACCCTTCACGCCACAATTTCGACACAAACTGCCCATTTGGCCAAAAAGTCAAGTGACATAGGGTCGCAAGGGGGGCTGTTCAGAGGTCTGACAGTACCTCGGACAAGATGGGCGCAAGGCGGGCGGCCCAGTCATGTTGCTGTTGATCGGTTGCGATCAGGTCATTGCGCAGTTCGATCAGGGTGTTGTGCCGCCCTGTCGCCAGCGCGTGGCGGTCAATCGCATCACCGGGCAGGTGGCCGGAATAGGGCTCATTATCGCCCACACAAAGATCGGTCTCGGCACGCAGGCGCGCAATGAGGGGCAGCGAAAACCGGCTGTCGAGATGCGAGTGCAGCACGCCGATATGCCAAGGCCGGGGCGGGCGACCTTTCAGGCAGGGGGTAAAGGAATGGATGGCGACGATCACCGTATCGGCGCGGCGCGCGGCCAATTCGGCATAGGCGGCATGATAGGGACGATAAAGGCGGTCCAGCCGTTCGGTGATGCCTGCGCTGTCGATGTGGCGATTGGCCGGAATGATGGTGCCATCATAGAGCTTCATCACCAGCGTCGGGTCATCCTCGCCGCGGTTGGGGTCAATCACCAGACGGCTGAAGTTCGACAGGATCGCCGGGCTGTCCAGTGCCGTGGCCAAGGCGCGCGTCAGGCCCGCCGCGCCCACATCCCATGCGATGTGGCGCGCCATATCTTCGGCAGCAATGCCCAAAGTGCCGCCCGCCACCCAGTCAGGCACCCGGTTCGAGGCATGATCGCAAGTCACCAGCCAGCGGCCGGGCCGGTTTTCCCCGATGATCTGAAAGGCATCCTGCACGGTCATTCCCCTTTTGCGCCGATCTGTCCGCAAACTTTGGGGTTTTGCAACAGGTGCAGAAAAAGTTAGCGCTAACGGTGCGGGCCGTTGCCCCAGTGTTCGAATTCGGTCATAACGCGTTTAACCCGATGGATCAAAAGGACAAGGCCGCCATGAGACGCCTGCGCAGTGTAAAGATCGTTGCCACTCTTGGCCCCGCGTCAAACGATTACGCCACCATCCGCGCCTTGTTTGAGGCCGGGGCCGATGTGTTCCGCCTGAACATGAGCCACGGCACCCATGCCGATATTCAGGCCCGCCACGAGATCATCCGCAAGGTTGAGGCCGATCTTGGTCGTCCGATCGGGATTTTGGCCGATCTTCAGGGGCCGAAGCTGCGCGTCGGTGCCTTTGCCAATGGGGAAGAAGAGCTGGTAGAGGGCGCAAAGTTCCGTATGGACCTTGCTGCGACGCCCGGGGATGCAACCCGCGTGCAGCTGCCCCACCCCGAGATTTTTGCCGCCCTTGAACCCGGTGCCAGCCTGTTGGTCAATGATGGCAAGATCCGCCTTGTTGTGGATGACTGCGGCAAGGATTTTGCCAATTGCACCGTCACCGTTGGCGGCACGATTTCCAACCGCAAAGGCGTAAACGTGCCGGATGTCGTGCTGCCGCTTGCGGCCTTGTCCGAAAAGGACCGGGGCGATCTGGAATTTGCCTGCGCGCTGGGCGTCGACTGGTTGGCGCTGTCTTTCGTGCAGCGCCCCGAGGATGTGACCGAAGCCCGCGCCTTGGCCAAGGGTCGCGCGGCGATCTTGTCGAAAATCGAAAAGCCTGCGGCGGTGAAAGCCTATGATGCCATCTTGCAGGTGTCAGATGGTATCATGGTGGCGCGCGGCGATTTGGGGGTTGAGCTGCCGGTGACCTCGGTGCCACCGATCCAAAAACGGCTGGTGCGCGGCGCGCGGGCGGCGGCAAAGCCCGTGATTGTGGCGACCCAGATGCTGGAATCGATGATCGAAAGCCCGGTGCCAACCCGCGCCGAAGTGTCCGACGTCGCCACCGCGATTTATGAAGGCGCGGATGCGGTGATGCTTTCGGCCGAATCTGCGGCCGGGAAATACCCGATCGAGGCGGTCACCACGATGAACAACGTGGCGCTGTCGGTCGAAAAGGACCCGACCTATCGTCAGGTGATCGAGGCCAGCCGCGTCGTGAGGCGCGAAACCATTGCCGATGGCATTGTGGCCGCCGCGCGTGAGATTGCCGAAGCCACCAATATCAAGGCGATTGCCTGCTTTTCTCAATCAGGTCAGACCGTCAGCCTTGTGGCGCGTGAACGGCCCCGCGTGCCGATCATCGCCCTGACGCCCTTGATGTCCACCGCACGCCGCCTTGCGCTGACGTGGGGGGCGCATTGCGTCATCACCGAACCGCAAGATCGTTTCAAAGGTGCTGTGATTTCCGCCGTCAAGGCCGCCCGCGCTGATCGCTTTGCCGGCGAGGAAGACATGATCGTGGTCACCGCCGGTGTGCCTTTTAACGTCAAAGGCACCACAAACATCCTGCGCGTCGCCCCATGTGATGAACGGTTGATTTCGAAGGTCGATCCTGAATAACTGACCATAGGTTCAGGGTGTGAGGGTGCGATGGATACCGATTTGATGCTGGTGCTGGGGCTCTTCGTCTCGGTCTTGGCGATTCCCTCGCTCCTCTCGGCCTTTGCCGAAAGCCGCGCGCCGCGCGCAGGTGCCATCATGGTGCTGATCGGCGGCGTGCTTTTGGTGGTGGCGCTGACGCAAAAGCCATCGGGCTACACTTTTGCGGAAATTCCCGACGTGGTTTTTTCGGTCATCGGTCGATTTATCAACTGAACCCTTGCACCCGAAGCCCAGCCCGCCTATGAGGGCGGCTTCAATACCCTGCGGGGCCGGCCAACGTGGCATGCCGAGTCGCGCCTGTAACCATGGAGATGGAAATGCCCAAGATGAAGACGAAATCCGCTGCGAAAAAGCGGTTCTCCTTCACGGCCAATGGCCATGTGAAGGCAGGGGTGGCCGGCAAGCGCCACGGCATGATCAAACGCTCGACGAAATTCATTCGCGATGCATCCGGGACCATGATCCTGTGTGATAGCGACGAGAAGATCGTCAAGAAATACATGCCGTATAACCGCTAAGGAGGCCTGAAATATGTCCCGCGTAAAATCCGGCGTTGTAACCCACGCCCGTCACCGCAAGGTGATCAAGAAAGCGGCTGGCTATTATGCCGCCCGTTCCACGAACTTCCGCACTGCGACTCAGGCCGTCGACAAGGCCCAGCAGTATGCGACCCGTGACCGTAAGGTTCGCAAGCGCCAGTTCCGCGCGCTGTGGATCCAGCGGATCAACGCCGCTGTGCGTCTGTTCGATATGGAAATGACCTATTCGCGTCTGATCGACGGCCTGACCAAGGCTGGCATCATGGTGGACCGCAAGGTTCTGGCCGATCTGGCCGTGCATGAGCCCGAAGCGTTCAACGCCATCGCCGCGCAGGCCAAGGCCGCGCTGGCCTGATTTTCGTCGAAAATCAGGAAAAGGCCCCGGGTTTCCGGGGCCTTTTTCATTTGTGCGACGGGTGACGGAAACAGGTCACCAGATGGTCGTTCACCATCCCAACCGCCTGCATGAAGGCATAGGTGATAGTGGGGCCGCAAAAGGTGAAACCCTCTTTCTTCAAGGCCTTGGCCAGCGCCTGTGACTGTGCTGTTTGCGCCTGCGCGGCGCCCATGTTGGGCAGATTGGTCACGATGGGGCTGTGGTCCACATGCTTCCAGATAAAGTTTGAAAACCCCTCACCCGCCTCGATCCGAAGATAGGCTTGCGCACCACGGATCGTCGCTTCGATCTTGCCGCGGTGGCGAATGATGCCGGGGTCTTGCAAAAGGCGCAGGGTTTCCGCCTCGCCCCATGTGGCGACGATGGCGGGATCAAACCCGGCAAAGGCCGCACGAAAGCTGTCGCGTCGGCGCAAGATGGTGATCCACGACAGCCCGGCCTGAAAGGCCTCAAGCATCAGGCATTCCCACAGAGCGCGGGGGTCATATTCCGGCACGCCCCATTCGGTGTCGTGATAGGCGACATACAGAGGATCTGTCCCGCACCAAGGGCAGCGAATGGGGTCTGACATCTGCGCTCCGAAAAATATGAAAGATTTGAAACAACATTGCTCTTTTACGCCGTCTTTACCTGCATGGCGACAGTATGGCGCTGCATCCGGGGGACAGCATGCAGGCGAACCAGCGCAAACCTTTGATCGACGCCCAAGCCGGGCTTGCCAGCCCTTTGGGGGTGATGATTTCGCATCAGGATCGGGACACCATGGCCATGGTGCGCGCGGCGATTGATGCGCGACGCATGCGCTTGGCCTATCAGCCTGTCGTTCTGGCGCGCGATCCGGAACGCGTGGCCTTTTACGAAGGGCTGATTCGGGTGATGGACACCACGGGCCGTGTGATCCCGGCCAAGGATTTCATCGGCGCGGTGGAAAGCACCGACATCGGACGCGAGATTGACTGCATCGCGCTGGAATTGGGGCTGGGGGCCTTGGCCCGCCACCCGGCGGTGCGGATTTCAATCAATATGTCAGCGCGGTCGATCGGATATCCGCGCTGGATGCGGGTGTTGAAACGGGGGCTTGCCGCACACCCGACGGTGGGAGAGCGGCTGATTTTGGAAATTACCGAAACCTCGGCCATGCTGGTGCCGGAATTGGTCATTGCCTTTATGCAGGATTTGCAGGCCGAAGGCGTGGCCTTTGCCTTGGATGATTTTGGGTCGGGCTATACGGCCATTCGCTATTTTAAGGATTTCTTCTTTGATATCTTGAAGATCGATGGCCAATTCATCCGTGGCATTCAGGCAGATCCTGACAATGCAGCACTGACGGCGGCGCTCTTGTCGATCGGGCGGCACTTTCAGATGTTCACCGTCGCCGAAGCGGTCGAGACCGCCGAAGAAGCGCAGTTTTTAATGAACCTTGGGGTGGATTGCCTGCAAGGGTATCTGTTCGGCGCGGCCACCTTGAAACCTGATTTCGCCGCCCCCCCACCGCAGGCGCCCACCACCCGAAACCGTGCCTGAATGGCGACCTGCCGCCGTGTCCGAAACGGCCCCTGCGTCACCTTGGCTTGCATGCGCGCTTGCTTTTGTAGCCCGCTTTGCCTAGCCATGCTGCAAAGCGGCATCCCGTCGCTGGGCGAATGGAGGGGATAGTTCATGACCAATGTGGTAATCGTTGCAGCGGGTCGGACCGCAGTTGGCAGCTTTAACGGCGCTTTTGCGGGCACTCCGGCCCATGATCTGGGCGCGGCTGTGATTGAGGGTGTTGTGGCCCGCGCTGGCATCGACAAGGCCGAGGTGGAAGAAACCATTCTTGGCCAAGTTCTGACCGCAGGTCAGGGCCAGAACCCGGCCCGTCAGGCCGCCATTCGCGCTGGTTTGGCCAAGGAATCCAGCGCATGGTCGCTGAATCAGGTCTGCGGCTCGGGTCTGCGGGCCGTCGCCTTGGGTGCGCAGCATGTCACCTTGGGCGATGCCAAGATCGTCATCGCGGGCGGGCAGGAAAACATGTCGCTCTCGCCCCATGTCGCGCATCTGCGCGCCGGGCAGAAGATGGGCGATCTGAATTTCATCGATTCGATGATCCGCGACGGGCTGTGGGACGCGTTCAACGGCTATCACATGGGCCAGACGGCGGAAAACGTCGCCAACCAGTGGCAGATTTCCCGCGATATGCAGGACGAATTCGCGCTGGCCAGCCAAAACAAGGCCGAGGCTGCGCAAAAGGCGGGCAAGTTCAAGGATGAGATCATCGGTTTCACCGTGAAAACCCGCAAGGGCGATGTGGTGGTCGACTCTGACGAATACATCCGTCACGGCGCCACGCTGGAATCGATGCAGAAACTGCGCCCGGCCTTCACCAAGGACGGCTCGGTCACCGCAGGCAATGCCAGCGGCATCAATGACGGTGCGGCCGCGGTCATGCTGATGACTGACAAAGAGGCCGAAAAGCGTGGGCTGAAGGTTCTGGCGCGGATTGCCTCCTATGCCACGGCCGGTCTTGACCCCTCGATCATGGGTGTGGGTCCGATCTATGCCAGCCGCAAAGCGCTGGACAAGGCCGGCTGGAAGGTTGGCGATCTGGATCTGGTGGAAGCGAATGAAGCCTTTGCCGCCCAGGCTTGCGCGGTGAACAAGGACATGGGCTGGGATCCAGCGATTGTGAACGTCAACGGCGGCGCGATTGCGATTGGCCACCCGATTGGCGCTTCGGGCTGCCGGATTTTGAACACGCTGATCCATGAGATGGGCCGTCGCGATGCCAAGAAGGGTCTTGCGACCCTGTGCATCGGTGGTGGCATGGGCGTGGCCCTGACGCTGGAGCGCTGAGTCCCGCTGCGGACGCAAAAAATTTGCTGCAAACGCAAAATGGGCGCGCAATAAAGTTGCGCGTCCTTATTCATTTCGGTAACAGGATTTCAAGGGGATACACTGGCATACCTAAATGGAGGAATCATGGGACGGGTAGCACTGGTTACGGGCGGGTCGCGCGGCATTGGAGCGGCGATTTCGGTGGCGCTGAAAGCGGCGGGTTATACGGTTGCTGCAAATTACGCAGGCAATGATGAGGCCGCGGCAGCCTTTACCAAGGAAACCGGCATCCCAACCTATAAATGGTCAGTCGCCGACTATGACGCCTGCGCTGCGGGCATCACCAAGGTGCAGGCCGATCTTGGCCCGGTTGAGGTGCTGGTGAACAATGCGGGCATCACCCGCGACGCCATGTTCCACAAGATGACCCCCGGCCAGTGGAAAGAGGTGATCGACACCAACCTGACCGGCCTGTTCAACATGACCCATCCCTTGTGGTCGGGGATGCGGGACCGCAAGTTTGGCCGTGTGATCAACATCTCGTCGATCAACGGGCAAAAGGGGCAGGCGGGTCAGGCCAACTATTCGGCGGCGAAGTCGGGCGATTTGGGCTTTACCAAGGCCTTGGCACAAGAGGGCGCGCGCGCGGGCATCACCGTGAACGCAATCTGCCCCGGCTATATCGGCACCGAAATGGTGCGTGCGATTGACGAAAAAGTGCTGGCCGAGCGGATCATCCCGCAAATCCCGGTGGGCCGTCTGGGCGAGCCGGAAGAGATTGCGCGCTGCGTGTTGTTTTTGGCCGCAGATGATGCAGGCTTTATCACCGGGGCGACGATTTCGGCCAATGGTGGGCAGTTCTTCGTCTGACAGCGGCGATATCGTCACAAAATCTGCAAAGCCCGGCGAAACCGCCGGGCTTTTTCCATCTGGCAATTCCGCCAACCTTGCGCCGCGCCGGGGCTGGCCTTAACTCTGTGCCCAACGGCAGGGGGCAAGCATGACGCGACAAAAAGCAACGCTGATCGGGTTCAGCGCTATCTTGCTTTGGGCGCTTTTGGCGTTGATGACCATCGGATCGGCTCCAGTGCCACCCTTTTTGCTGAATGCGCTGTGCTTTGGCATTGGCGGGGTGATCGGGCTGGTCTGGATCGGCTTTGGCGCGGGCTTTGGTGTGCTGCGCCAGATTTCGTGGAAGGTTTATGCCTTTGGGACGATTGGGCTTTTTGGCTATCACGCCTTGTATTTCACGGCCTTTCGCATCGCACCTTTTGCCGAAACCGGGTTGATCGCCTATCTCTGGCCGCTGTTCATTGTGCTGTTCTCCGGTCTTTTGCCCGGCGAGCGGCTGCGCGCCTTGCATGTAATCGGCGCGCTGGTGGCCTTTGTCGGTGCGGGGCTGATCGTGATGGGGCGCGGCGATGCGGCGGGGGCGGTTCCCGTGCTGGGGCTGTCGCTGGCGTTTTTATGCGCGCTGTCATGGGCGGGTTATTCGGTGCTGTCGCGCAGATTGGGTGATGTGCCGACCGAATCGGTGGTGGTCTATTGCCTGTTGACCGCCGCCCTGTCGGTGCCTGCGCATTTGCTTTGGGAGGTCACGGTTTGGCCACAGGGTGGCTGGGGCTGGCTTTCTGTGGTCGGCCTTGGGCTTGGGCCCGTGGGCCTTGCGTTCTTTACATGGGACATTGGGATGAAAAAGGGCGACATCCAGCTTTTGGGCGTGGCGTCTTACGCAGCACCCCTTTTGTCCACGCTGGCCCTGATAGCCGCAGGTCTGGCCGAGGCGAAACCCATTTTGCTGCTGGCAGCCTTGATGATCACCGGCGGGGCGGCCTTGGCCGCCCGCGCCAGCCTCAAGCCATAAGCTTTAGTTCTGTGACAGGCGGCTGATCTCTTCTTTGATTTTCAGCTTTTGCTTTTTCCACTCTGCGATTTGCAGATCGCTAGAGCCTGGCGCGCGTTGCGCTTTTTCAACCATCTCGGCCAGATGTTCGTGCTTCTTCTTCAACTCGATGATGTGGGAAGCGACAGTCATGGAAATCCTCCTCATGGTTGCACTGTTTATAGTGCACCACGAATCGGGCGGTCTGTCACCAAATCTTCACGAAAGATGCTGCGACATTGCGTCAAATATCGCTGAATTCCGCCGATAGGCTTTCGCCGCCGCGCAGCACGGCGCTGGCGCGGGGGGTATAACTTTCGCGGTCCCCGTCATGGGCGGCGCCTTGATGCAGCACCAAGGGCGCCAAAAGCCGAAACGCGCCCTTGCCCCCCTTGCGCGCGCGCAACAAAATGCGCAAGGCGGGGCGGCCTTCGCGGGGTTGCAGGGGCAGCACGCTGGCTGATCCCAGCTTGGTTCCCATGGCTGACAGCACCGAAGGCAGGCCATCAGCCCCGCAGATCAATGTCAGCCAGCCTCCCGGTGCCAGACGGCGCGCGGCGGCCTGCACCCAATCACCTAAAGGGGTTTCAACCCGCAAGGCCGTTGCGCGGGCGGCATTGGGCGAAGGGGTGCCATGGGCAGGGTAATAGGGCGGGTTGGCGATGACCTGGTCGAAATCTTGGCGCAGCGGGGCGGGCATCTGCGCCAGATCTCCGCATTCGACCTGCATCTCTATCCCGTTCTCGGCCGCATTGCGCCGCGCCAGCGTGGCATAGGCCGGTTGCAGTTCCAGACCCGCAAGGCGCAACCCCGGCACGCGCGCCGCTAGGCACAGCGCCGCCGCCCCCGCTCCGCAGCCCAAATCCAGCACCCGCTGCCCGGCTTTGGCCGGGCAGGCGGCGGCCAAAAGCACCGGGTCGGTGGCGGCGCGATAGCCCTTTTTGGGCTGCCACAAATGCAGCCGTCCACACAAAAACGCATCATGCGACAGGGCGTCTTCGGGGAAATCAGGGTTTTGCATCATAGCCTTCGTCGATGCCATTGGCCAAAATGACCGCACGCGCCTCGGCCCAGTCGCGATCTGGCACCATCAGCCGACGTGGCAAAATGCCAAGGCTGCCTTCGAACACGCTCATGTGGACGTCCAGCACAAAGCTGTCTATATCCTCGCCTTCAAGAAGGGCTTGGGCAAAGGCGATCACGGTTGGATCGGTTGTCTGTAGCAAAAGTTTCATGGCCCCCTTGTCGCGGCTATGGCACAGAAAGTCGAGACGAATGGGAATGGCCTTGGATCACGCGCAAAAACCCCAAGATCAGCTGGCCGAATTTTTGGCCGCAGATATGGCGGCGGTCAATCTTTTGATCCGAGAGCGTATGGCGTCTGAACATGCCCCGCGCATCCCCCAAGTCACCGCGCATCTGATCGAGGCGGGCGGCAAACGGCTGCGCCCCATGCTGACCTTGGCCGCTGCGCGGATCTGCGGCTATGACGGCCCCTATCATGTGCATTTGGCCGCCGCGGTGGAATTCATTCACACCGCGACGCTTTTGCATGATGACGTGGTTGATGAAAGCGCCCAGCGGCGCGGGCGGCCGACAGCAAACCTTCTGTGGGACAACAAATCATCGGTTCTGGTCGGTGATTACCTTTTTGCCCGCGCCTTTCAGTTGATGACCGATCCCGGCCAGATCCGGGTTTTGGGGATCTTGGCCAATGCCAGCGCCACCATTGCCGAGGGCGAGGTGTTGCAGCTGACCGCAGCGCAGGATTTGGCGACGTCCGAAGATGTGTATCTCAAGGTCGTGCGCGGCAAGACGGCGGCGCTGTTTTCGGCGGCCACCGAAGTGGGCGGGGTGATTGCAGGCGCGTCCGAACCGATGGTGCAGGCGCTGTTCACCTATGGCGATGCCTTGGGCATTGCCTTTCAGATTGCGGATGATCTTTTGGATTACACCGGCACCGCCGCCGCCATTGGCAAGAATGTGGGCGACGATTTCCGCGAACGCAAGCTGACCCTGCCGCTGATCAAGGCGGTGGCCAAGGCCGATGCCACCGAGCGCGCCTTTTGGGTCCGGGTGATCGAAAAGGGCGACCAGCGCGAGGGTGATCTGGATCAGGCCTTGGCGATCATGAACCGCCATGGCGCGTTAGAGGCAGCGCGGGCCGATGCGCTGGCTTGGGCCGCCAAGGGGCGCGCGGCGCTGGCAGAATTGCCCGATCATCCCTTGCGCCAGATGCTGGATGATCTGACGGCCTATGTGGTGTCGCGGCTGAACTGATCAGCGCGCCATCGCAGCCGATTGCACCCACCAATGGGGATAGTCCTGGCGAATGGCGATTGCCGCATCGCTGGCCGCCTCGGCGCTGTCAAACAGGCCAAAGCAGGTGGCCCCAGACCCCGACATCCGCGCCAAATGGCAGCCTGTTTGCGCGGCCAAGGCGGCCTTGGCGCGACCAATCACCGGCTCGGCCAGCAGGGCTGGGGGCTCAAGATCATTGCGTTGCGCGGTTAGAAACGTGGCAAGCTCTGCCACGGAATTCAGCGGGGGTAAATCTTGGGGCATGGGCGGGTTATCTTTGCGCGCCAGCCCCTTGAACACCATCGGCGTTGATACCTGAACACGCGGATTGACCAGCACCAGATGCGCGGGCGGCAAGGGATGGGACAGCGGAGTGACCACCTCGCCCACGCCTTGCATCCGCGAGGGGCGCCCGGCAAGGCAGACCGGCACATCGGCCCCCAGCGCCAGCACGCGCTCTGCCGGAGGTAAGGCTAATCCCCAAAGCGCCGACAGCGCCACCAATGTCGCCGCCGCATCCGCCGAGCCACCCCCGATGCCCGAAGCGACAGGCAAGCGTTTGTCCAGCGTAATCGCGGCGCCTTTTGGCAGATGAAAGGCCCGTGCCGCGCGCAGCACCAGATTGTCATCCCCCACCGTCAAACCAACAGATTCTGGCCCCGTCAGCGCCAGAGAAACCGTATCCGCAGCTGTGCACCGGATGAGATCGCCCAGATCGGCAAAGACCACCAGACTGTCCAAAAGATGATAGCCATCTGCGCGCTGGCCTGTCACATGCAGGCTCAGGTTGATCTTGGCCCGCGCCAGTTGGGTTTCGGCGCGCAAAGTCACGGTGTGGCCTTGGCCTCAACCGGGGCGAGAGGGGGCGCACCCTCTTCGGCCAAAACCGCATCGAGGCCGATCTCCAGCTTTCGCCGGATGCGCGGGGCGTCTTTTTCGGTCGGACCATAAGACAGCGCGCGTTGCCATTGAAATTCCGCCTCGCGCTTGCGGCCCACGGCCCAATAAACATCGCCCAAATGGTCGGTGACGATGGGATCAACCGGCTCCAGAAGGGATGCCCGCTCCATCGGTTCGACCGCATCCTCATAGCGGCCCAGCCGGTAATAGGCCCAAGCCAGACTGTCGATGATATAGCCCGATCCCGGCTCCATCGCCACGGCGCGCTCGATCATGCCCAAGGCTTCTTCAAGATTCTCGCCCCGGTCAACATAGCTGTAGCCCAGATAGTTCAACACCTGCGGCTGATCGGGGTTCAGGCGCAGCGCCTCGCGCAGATCTGCGACCGAGCCTTCGAAATCGCCCAGACGTTCGGCACAGATGCCCCGGCTGAAGAAAAGTGGCCAGTTTTCGGGTGCGGGAGTGCCCAGCAGATCAATCGCCGTGGTGTAAACACTGCGCGCCTCGGCAAAGCGTTCGGCGCGCCGATACGCATCGGCCAGCGCCACATGGGCGACCAGCAGATCGGGCTTGGACCGGGTCAGACCTTGCAAAATTTCAATCGCCGCCTCGCCACGCCCGGCGGCATGGGTTGCCATGGACCGTCCGATCTCAGCGATATGGAAGGTGGGACTGTCGGGCGCGATCGAGCCATAGACCTCAATCGCCAGATCATGCTGATTTTGGTTTTGCAAAAGCTCGGCCACCAAAAGCACAATGTCCTCTTGGTCAGGGCGCAGCGCTTGGGCCCCGCGGGCGTAAATCAAAGTGTGGGTGGCATCGTTCTCTTGGCCCAAGGCAACGGCAACGGTGTAAAACACCTCTGCCAGCCCCTCTTGGGCATTGGCCACAATGTCAAAGGGCACCGGCTCGCCAGCCGCTAGGCGACGGCGAAACTCCTCAAGCTGAGGATCGCTGCTTTTGTCAAAGGTCGCATCCAAAAGCGCCAGCGCATCGGCGTTACGTTCCAGCTGCGACAAGACGGTGGCATGGGCCAGAACCCCCCGCCCTGACATTTGCCGCGCGCCCCGATTGGGGTCTGCGAAGATACGGTCCGCGCCTTCGAAATCTCCGGCGGACGCCAAGGCCAAAGCCTTGTGATAAAGCCCAAAGACCGCAAGGTTGCGCGTCTTGATCAGCCTGTCAAAAGTTTGGGTCGCATCCGACATCCGCCCCAGCCCGACCTGCGCCCAAGCGGTCAGCAACTGATCCAGAAGCGCGCCTTCCTTGCTGCCGGCTGCCGTGCGCGTCAGCACAGCCTCATAATCCATGGCCTGAATGTCGCGCACCAAAAGTGCCGCATAGCCGGCCTGCGACTGTGTGCCCAGCTCTTCTAGAACCTGTTCCATATTGGCGGCGGGGCCAAACTCGCCCAAGCCGATATTGGCGACAATGGCACCTTTCAAGAGTTCCGGGTTGCGCGCATCGCTGACAAGCGCGCGGGCAAACCAATCGGCTGCGGCGCGATAGTCGGATTGACTGGCCGCCGCACGCGCCGCCAGAAACGCCCCTGCATCGCCTTGCCAAGTTTCGCCACTGTCCTGTGCCAAGCCGGGTTGCCCCGTTGCTCCCAAAAGCCCCAGACACAGCGCCAAAAGCGCGGGGCGCAAGGCAAAGCGACGAGGCGCAGATGGCGCGGGCAGGGGCATGAACGGCTTCTCCTTGGGCATGAGAAATAGCTAGTCAGACGCAAGCCCAAAGGCAATGCGGGCCGGGAATTTCTTTCCCCGGCCCGCATCATTTAACCAGACCGCGATACAATCTGCGATCACATGTTCGGGTGCTTACATATTGGGATAGTTCGGCCCGCCCCCGCCCATCGGCGTGGTCCAGGTGATGTTTTGCGACGGATCTTTGATGTCGCAGGTCTTGCAATGCACGCAGTTCTGGAAGTTGATCTGGAAGCGCGGCTCTTTGCCTTCTTCGGCGACCACCTCGTAAACGCCAGCCGGGCAATAGCGCTGCGCGGGTTCGGCATATTCGGGCAGGTTCACCAAAATCGGGGTCGAGGGGTCTTTCAGCCGCAGATGGGCGGGCTGCGCCTCATCATGGTTGGTGAAGGAAAACGCCACGTTGGTCAGCCGGTCGAAGGACAGCACACCATCGGGCTTGGGATATTCGATGGGCGCGAAATCCTTGGCCTTTCCGGTGGCTTTGGCGTCGTTCTTGCCGTGGCGCAGCGTGCCCAAAATGGTCAGGCCAAAGGTATTGGCCCACATATCAGCCCCGCCCAAGGTCAGGCTGGCGATCAGGCCGTATTTCGACCACAGCGGTTTGACGTTGCGCACCTTTTTCAGGTCCTTGCCGATGGGCCCGGTGCGGACGGCAGTTTCGTAGTCGTTCAGCTCATCGCTGGACCGGCCCGCCGCAATGGCCTTGGCTGCGGCCTCAGCCGCGGCAATACCCGACAGCATGGCGTTATGGTTGCCCTTGATGCGCGGCACGTTCACAAGGCCCGCTGAGCAACCCAAAAGCGCCACGCCCGGCGCGACCATTTTCGGGATCGACTGCCAGCCGCCCTCGGAAATCGCCCGCGCGCCGTAAGCCACGCGCTTGCCACCCTTCAAAAGCTCGGCCACCATCGGGTGATGCTTGAAGCGCTGGAACTCCATATAGGGGTAAAGGTGCGGGTTTTCATAGTTCAGGTGCACCACAAAGCCCACATAAACCTGATTGTTCTCAATGTGGTAGATGAACGACCCGCCGCCTGCGTGTGATCCCAGCGGCCAGCCCATCGTGTGGGTCACGGTGCCAAGTTCGTGCTTGGAAGGATCAATCTCCCAGATTTCCTTCATGCCAAGGCCGTATTTTTGCGGGCATTTGCCAGCCGAGAGATCGTATTTCGCGATGACCTCTTTCGAGAGGCTGCCGCGCACACCTTCGCCGAGGAAGACATATTTCCCCGCCAGAACCATCCCCGGCTCATAGGACGGGCCGGGCGTGCCATCGGCATTGCGGCCAAACTCGCCCGCGACCACGCCGCGCACTTCGCCATTGTCGCCGTAGATCACTTCGGAACAGGCCATGCCGGGGAAAATCTCGACGCCCAGTTCCTCGGCCTGCCCGGCCAACCAACGGCAGACATTGGCCATCGAGACGATGTAATTGCCGTGGTTGTTCATCAGGGGCGGCATCGGAAAGTTAGGGATCCGCATCTGGCCAGCTGGTCCAAGGATATAAAAGTTATCCTCCTGCACCTCGGTCTTGATGGGCGCGCCACGCTCGCGCCAATCGGGCATCAGCGCATCAAGGCCCGAGGGGTCCAGCACCGCGCCCGACAGAATATGCGCGCCGACCTCGGAGCCTTTTTCCAAGACCACCACCGAAAGCTCGGGGTTGATCTGCTTCAACCGGATCGCCGCCGACAGGCCAGACGGCCCCGCGCCCACGATCACAACGTCATATTCCATCGTTTCGCGCGTGATTTCGGTCATGGCTTTCCCTCCGGTCCCCGGCTTTTTGCTGCGCCTCGTGTTTGCCCTTTGGACTGGGCAAGGTCAACCATAACGCAACATCATGTTTACGCATTGCGCCATGAGGGAAACTTTCTGTCGCGCCTGCTTGACCCGCCCCGACGCGATGACGCCTATTCCCGCCATTCCCCCCTTGCAATTGGCGCGCCTTCGGGGTCTGGTGCGGGGGTAGGTATCTTCAAGGTCATGGTCCAAACCCGGACTGTGGCCTTGTCATTTATGTGAAAAGGCCCATGGAAAAGATCCCGATGACCCGTGCCGGCTTCGTCGCTTTGGACGAAGAATTGAAGCAACTGAAAAGCGTGGAACGCCCCGCCATCATCCGCGCCATCGCGGAAGCGCGCGAGCATGGCGATCTGTCCGAAAACGCCGAATATCATTCGGCGCGCGAAAAGCAGAGCTTCATCGAAGGCCGTATCAAAGAGCTTGAGGGCACCTTGTCTTTGGCCGAGGTGATTGATCCGTCGAAACTGTCTGGGCCGATCAAGTTCGGCGCCACCGTCACCATCGTGGACGAGGACAGCGACGAGGAGAAAACCTATCAGATCGTGGGCGAGACCGAGGCCGATATTGAATCGGGCAAGCTGAACATTCGTTCGCCCATCGCGCGGGCGCTGATCGGAAAAGATGAGGGCGATTCGGTCGAGGTGAAAACCCCCGGCGGCACCCGCAGCTATGAAGTTTTGTCGATCCGGTATCTGTGATTCAAAGGTGGCCTAAGCGCGATGAGCGACCACGACAGCCATGATCCAAAGCCCATTGATCTGGGGCTTTATTCGGCCAGAGGGGCCACGGGCCGCATGTCGGCCACCGAATGGGTGGCGGTGGCGCTTTGTGTGGTCTGGGTGGGGGCGGTGGCCGCCTATATCTTTACCGCGTCCGACAGTGTGGCCCCCTTGGGGCTGGTCTTGACGCTTTTGGTGGTGTTCCTGCCTTTGGCGCTGATTTGGGCGGCGGCGGTGACGCTGCGCTCGGTTCAGACGCTGCGCCATGAGGCCGCCCGGCTGCAAGCCACGGTCGAGGCGATGCGCGCGGCCTATGTCGCGGGCCAGCAGGGCGGGTTGAAACCGTCGGTCGAGAAAAAGCTGAACGAGATCGCGCAGGCCACCAAGCAGACCGAAACGGCGCTGGCCACCTTTACCTCGCGCCGTGACGGCACGCTGGCGGTGGCCTCGGCTGATCGCAAGACGGCCTTTGCCGCGCCGCAACCTGACCCTTCGGCCGAACAACCCGCGCTGGCGCTGGGCACCCCGGCCGAGGCGCTGCGCCCACCCCTGTCCAATGCGGATTTCATCCGTGCGCTGCAATTTCCTGAAAACCCCGACGACAAGGACGGGTTCCGCGCCCTGCGCGCCGCGCTGGATGATCGCAACGTCGCCAAGCTGATCCGCGCCTCGCAAGATGTGCTGACGCTGCTTGGCCAAGAGGGCATCTATATGGATGACCTGAAACCCGACCGTGCCCGCCCCGAACTCTGGCGCCGCTTTGCTGCGGGCGAGCGTGGGCGCGGTGTGGCGGCCTTGGGCGGGGTGCGTGACCGGTCCTCTTTGGCGCTGACGGCGGGAAGGATGCGGGAAGATGCGATTTTCAAGGATGCCGTGCACCATTTCCTGCGCACCTTTGATCGGGTCTTTCAGGAGTTTGAGCAGGTCGCAAGCGACAGCGAATTGACCGATCTGGCCGAAACCCGCACCGTGCGCGCCTTTATGCTGCTGGGCCGTGTGACGGGAATTTTTGACTGACTTCAGTTCTGTGGCTGGCCCCCACCCCCAGCCCCTCCTCACAAGGGGGGAGGGGAGGCGGCTTTTCCTGATAGGGCAATGACGATGGTCAGCCTTGCGCTGTCTCGGATTTGGCTTTGCATCTGAGTGCGTGAGTTTTGGGTGGAGTGGCGCAATACGCCAAGTTTCACACCGGTTTCACCATGGTCACCGCCGCGTCAAAGCCGAAGGCATGGCGCAAAAGGCCCAAGGGGACGGTCTTGATCCCCATATAGCCAAGCCGCTCATAGAGCGCGCGGGCGCGCCAGTTGCTTTCGATCACATCCAGCCGGACATAGGCATAACCGCGCGCGCGGGCCTCGTCCTCGATCGCGGCCATCAGGGCCGAGCCAACGCCCAGCCCGCGCGCCGCCGGGGCCACACAAATGCCGTCCAGCAAGAAGCGGTCATTGTCCACCTCGCGCGAGAGGAGCGCCAAAAGTGGGGCACGCCATAAGAGCCCGGTCAGCCCATAGATCGCGCGCATATCGGCCCAACTGCCCCCGGCAAAGCTGCCTTGCGGGGTTTTGAACCCCGCCAGCCCCAGCAATGCGCCTGTCTCATCGCGGGCCACCAGCACATGATCGGACCGCATCACGCGGATCAAAAAGGCTTGGGCGCGGGCATCTGGTCCCATCACCTGGCCCAGCTTGCCGCCAAAGGCCTGCCAATAAATCGCTGCCGCCTGCGCGCGCAGCTCAGGGGGCAGGCCCAAGGAAATGGCGATCTCTGGCCTCATCGGTCAGGATCCTCAAGCTGCGGGCCATGGCCCGCGCCAAGGATCCATCCCTCTTCGGTGGTGACAGGCGCACCCGGCGTGGCAAAGAGCGGCTGAAGCCCCCCGGTTTGCGACAGGTGCCACAAGGCACGCGACAGCAGGCGCACCTGCGCCTCGTCCTTGATCGGCGCGGGGTCTGCGGCCACGGCGCGCGCCAAAAGCGAGGGGTAGACCTCGGCCAGCACCACCGGCGCATCGACCTGGTCAAAAGGCCAGACTGCCACGCCGGGCCGGGTGGCCAGCCGGTGGATCATCGGCTGACCTACCAGCCCTTGGCCACCCGCCGCCCCGGTGGTGTAAAGTTTCCACACCGGCTGGGCGCGCGGCACAAGGGTTTCCACCTGCCGCCGCTCGGCCAAGCCAAGGGCTGGGTAATCCACCGCCTTTGTCTCGGGCAGGGCGGGCAGGGGCAGGCTGCGTGGGCGGCCCCAAAACGGGCCAGCCCCGCCAAGGGTCGCGTTGATCCGCGCTGCCGTTTCAAACCGGGTGTTTTTGTTGTCGGGTGCGTCGGTCAGCTCTTGTGACAGCCACGCCCAGACCGCGCGCGCCGAAGAAACCCCGGTCAGCCGCGCGGCAAAGCCCGCCGGATAGCCCATCGGAAAATCAAACCCGATCAGCAGGCGGCCTTGGCGGGCGGTGATTTCATCCGCCAAAAACGCCTCGGCGCTGGCGCGGCTGCGAAAATACTGTGTGCGGGTGCCGCTGGCATCCGTTATCCCCAACCAGATCGCATTGGCCGAGGGGCGTGCGGGCGACAATGCACTGGCCGCAGACCAATCGGCGATGATGACCCGGTCAAAGCCGCTCATCCGCGCTGCCCTTGCAACAGTGCCTCGGCGCGGGCCAGATCCTCGGGGGTGTTGAGATTGTCAAAGGCTGCGGCTTGGGGAAAGTCAGCCTCGGCGGCCCCTTGGGCGGTGGTGAAAGCCATCACCTTGGGTTTCACACCCGAGGCCAGAAATGCCGCCAAAGGCTCGGCCAGCGCCACGGGCCACAGCGCATAGGTCGGATGCAGCCGCCCACCCGCCTGTGCAACCGCCAGCCCTTTTGGCGCGCCTTCGGCGGCGAGACACAGGCGTGGGCAGAGATCGCCGGGCAAAAACGGGCCATCGACCGGGGCTGAGAGAACCGCCGTCGCGCCCAAGGGGGCGGCCCATCGCAATGCCGCCAGCACCCCCGCCAAAGGCCCAGCGCCCAAATGGTCAGGCAAGACCGGCAGGCCAAAGCGGTGAAACCGCGCCGCATCGCCATTGGCCGACAGGGCCAACCGTTCGACCTGCGGCTCTAACCTTGCAATCACATGCGCCAACAAGGGCGCGCCCGCCAAAGGCAACAGCGCCTTGTCCCGGCCACGCCCATCGCTGCCGCCCATGCGCTGGCCCTGACCGCCCGCAAGGATCACCCCAAAGATGCGCATCCCGCCCTTTCCCTTTGCTTTGGAAAGCCGTAAGCCCAACGCCAGCCTTCGACAAGCGGATTGCCCTGTCATGCCCCAAACCCGCACGGCCTTTTACAAAGGTGCCGCCCATGCGCTGCCTTTCTTCATGGTCATCGTGCCCTTTGCCATGCTGTTTGGCGTCTTGTCTGCCGAAGCGGGCCTTGGCCCGTGGGAGACGCAGATTTTCTCGATCGCGGTCTTTGCCGGGGCCAGCCAATTGGCCGCGCTGCAACTGATGCAAGACCAAGCCCCGGTTCTGGTGATCCTTGCCACGGGCCTTGCGGTGAATTTGCGCATGATGATGTATTCGGTGGCCCTGACGCCACATCTGGGTGGCGCACCTTTGGGTATTCGGGCGATCATCGCATATTTTCTGGTGGATCAAAGCTTTGCCCTGTCGCTGGCCGAATATGAGAAAAATCCCAGCCGCACCGTGGGTGAAAAGGTGGCGTATTTCTTTGGCACGGTGACGCCGATCACGCTGGTGTGGAACATCTCAACCGCTGCCGGGGCGCATCTGGGGCGCGCTGTGCCCGACAGTTGGGGGCTCGATTTCGCCATGCCGATCACCTTTGTCGGCATGACCGCGGCCATGCTGCGCACTGTGCCGCATGGGGTGGCGATGGCGGTGTCGGTGGGGGTGACGCTGATGCTGTGGTCGATGCCCTATGGCACGGGGCTTTTGGTCGGGGCGGCGGCAGGCATGGTAGCGGGCGCCATCACCGAGGCCTTGAGGGCGCGGGCATGATTGATCGTCCGACATTCTGGCTGGTGGTCGTGGTGCTGGGGGTGGGGACCTATCTGATCCGGCTGTCGTTTCTGGGCCTGTTGGGCAATCGCCCGCTGCCTTTATGGCTGGTCCGCTGCCTGCGCTATACGGCAGTCGCGGTTTTGCCCGCCTTGGTGGCCCCGGCCATTTTGTGGCCCCCCGCCACCGCAGGCGCGTTCGATCCGGTGCGGCTGGGCGCTATCGCGGTGACGATCTTGGCCGGGGTTTTGACGCGCAACATGATTGCCGCCATTGGTGCGGGCGGGCTGTCGTTTTATCTGCTGCCCTTGGTGATTGCGGCCTGACAGGCCGCGCCCCAGCCTTGGTTCTACGGCCTTAGTTCTGCACGATGCGCAAGGTTGGTTCCACCTTGACTGGATCAATCAGCAAAACACCGTGATTGTCATCGGCATCGTCATCGGTGATGACCCGGGTGGTCACGCCGGGCAACTTGCCAAAGCGGTCTGACAGTCGGTTGGGAAAAAAGGTGCTGCCGACCGATTCAAAACCCGGAACACCATTCAGGATGCCCGAGATCGAATTGGCACAATGCGCCTGCGGCACCGCGCCGCGCGCCTTGGCGCGCGCCATCACCAATTCGGCGACTTCGGGGCTGACGGTGATCTTTTGTTCGATCACCCGGTACGTTTCGCGCGCGTGGTAGTCGATGTAAAACGCCACCATCCGGTCATTCATGCCGTGATGCACATCGCCGCGTTCGGGCAGGCGCGGGTGACGAAAACTGCCGGCTGGATCAAACAGCACCTGTTCCGACCCGCTGATCAAAAGCCCCGAATGCGCGCCAGATCCGCTGCGATTGTTCACAACCGTGAACAGCGTCACCGAAGGCGGGCCTTCGGGCACATAGCGCGCCGCCTGAATGGCGCTGTCGGGTGCATCGGGGGTGCTGCTGCCCCCGCCTGCGCCGCAGGCCGTCAACAGGCCAAGCGCCAAAACGGCAAAAGATAAGCGCATCATGGCGACAAATCCGTGAATGACGGGTTACAGAAAATCAAACCTTAAGCGTTGGCCAGCGCCAAGAAAACCAGCACGCCAATCGAGATTGCAACGCCCCAGATGGTGAACTTGATGAACCCATCGAAGGTTTTTTCATGTCCACGGGTGTCCATCGAACCGTGCTTGTGCTCAGCCATGTGAAAGCTCCTGTATGTCGCGTTTGCCAGCGTGTAGCCGATTCACGGGCGGCTGTCACGGGGGCAGGTGGCCAAAGGCATGACCAACTGCCATCGGTCTTAGGCTTCTAAGGCCGAGATCATATCAACCCGCGTGGCGTGGCGGCCACCCTCGAACTCGGCGGTCACAAAGGCCGTGACGATCTCCATCGCCAGCCCCTCGCCCACCACGCGCGCGCCCAAGGACAGCATATTGGCGTCGTTGTGCTGGCGGATCATTCGGGCCGAGAAGGTGTCACTGCATACACCGCAGCGAATGCCCTTTACCTTGTTGGCCGCCATCATAATGCCCTGACCCGTGCCGCACAGGATGATCCCCAACGCGCAATCGCCCGAGGCGACGCGCTGTGCCGCGGCTGCGCCATGTTGGGGGTAGGGCGTGCTTTCGGGCGTGGTCGGGCCGATGTCCACCGGCTCATACCCCAAGGTGACAAGATGCTTGGCAACCGCCTGCCGCAGGGCAATGGCGGCATGATCGCTGGACAAGACGATGCGGGTGTTGGCGGTCAAGGTGGGCCCCATTTCTGCAAATGCTCTGGCCCCCGTCTTACGCGCAAAAGCGCCTCGGCTGTCAAGACGGCAGCGGTGCGGCCTTAGGCCGACCCATCCCCCGCCTCGCCGCCCGTCCAGCCGGGCCGCAGGTGAAAGCCGATGCGTCGGGCCGGGATCTCAGGCGCGATTTTGGGCACGGCGCGCAAGATCACCGAAAGCTGGCTGACGTGCTGGATCAGTTGGGTCTTTACCCCCTCTTCGTCGCGGCCATAAAAGGTAATGATATCCGGCGCATGATAGCCCAACCCTTCAATGCTGACCACGCCGGCATCTGACCCGGCAAAGCCCATGGCCACCTCTTCATTGGCGTTCAGATCGGCCTCGAAGGCGCGGATATAGCTCACCAGCCGTTCATAGGCCGATTGCGCGGGGCTGATCGAGGCCGGGGGTGGTTCCGGGACGAAATCGGGCAGATCTTCGGTGCTGAATTCGGTCGGCAGCACCACGTCATCGCTGTCATCCACGCGGGGCATCCCGCTGGCCTTGTGCACGGCATCGGCCAGCTTTTCCTCTGCCTCTGGGTCTTTTTCTGTCATGGTCACCGCCCCAACCCCCTCAAAGAGCCTGCCAAACCCAAGCCCCATCTGGCCCCAGCGAACGGCAAACCTGCCCGCGACGCAAGAGGCAGTTCAAATGTGCCACCGCCTCAACCAAGGCCAGCCCATATTCGCCCTCGGCAATGTGGCGTTTGTAAAGGGCGGGAAAGCAGCTCGCGGCGGTCTGAGGTGCTTGCAAATGGTCCAAAAGCCGCGCCAGCGCCTGATGGTGGTTTTCGGCCATTTGCTGCAAGCGAAAGGGCAGGCCGGTGAAGGGCAGCTTGTGGCCCGGCAGCACCAGCTGATCGTCGCGCGCATGGGGCACAAAGCGCGCTGTGGCCTCCAGCCATTCGGTCAAAGGGTCGGCCTCGGGTTCGGTGGGGTAAACCCCGATATTGGGCGAAATGCCGGGCAAAAGCTGATCGCCCCCGATCACCAGCGCGTCCTCCTCGCTCCACAGGGTGATGTGATCGGGCGCGTGGCCTTGGCCCAGCCGCACCCGCCAGGGCCGCCCGGCCAAGGTCAGGCTGTCGCCATCGTCAAGCCGGGTAAAGCCCAAAGGCATCGGTGCCACCACATCGGCAAAGTTAAAGGGCCGCTCTGCCGCGCGTTTGGCCAGCAAGTCGGGCGCCATCCCGGCACGGGTGTAGAACTGCATGGACTGCGCCGAGGGGCGCTCTTGCACATCCAAGGTCAGCATCCGGGCATATAGCCATGCGGTGCGGGTGGTCAGCAATTCGGCCCCTTGGTCCTGAAACCAGCCAACCAAACCGACATGATCGGGATGATGATGCGTCAAGACCACCCGCGCCACGGGCTTGCCCGCCAATGGGCCGGCCAAGGCGGCCTCCCAGATGCTGCGGCTTTTGCGGCTGTTCATCCCGGTGTCGATCAAGGTCCAGCCATCCGCATCGGCCAGCGCAAAGACATTCACATGATCCAGCGCCATCGGCAGCGGCAGGCGCAGCCACAAGATGCCCTCGGCCACCTCAATCGCCGCGCCGGGTTCGGGCGGGGTTTCGAACGGAAAGCGCAGCGTCACGCCTGCAAAACCTCGGGCGTCAGCGCATAAAGCCCCGCCGCGCCCTCACGCAGCTGCGCCAGATGGGCGGCGTGATCGGGCATCAGGCGGCGAATATAAACCCGCGCAAGATCAGCGCGCGCGGCCTCGGCCACGGCGGCGCGCAAATGGAAATGCCCACCCAAGACCCGCGCAAAAGCCCGCAGATAGGGCACGGCCCCTGCGTTGCGGTCCTCAGCCCCTTGGGCCAAGACAACCTCGGTGGCTTCGCGCAGCGCTTCGGCGGCGTTCCAGACGGGCGTGGCCAGATCGGGCCACAGCTTGCGCGCGGTCTCGGCCCCGGTCTGCATCTCGTCGATCAGCCGATAGGCCGCCTCGCCGCCGTCCATCATTTTGCGCCCCACCAGATCCATGGCCTGAATGCCATTGGTGCCTTCATAAATCGTCGTCACCCGCACGTCGCGCAAATATTGCGCGGCCCCGGCCTCCTCGACAAAGCCCATGCCACCATGCACCTGCACCCCCATCTGGGCCACCAGATTGCCCACCTCGGTGCCATAGGCCTTGGCAATCGGCGTCAAGAGCCCGGCGCGGGCCTGCCAGTCGGGCCGATCCGTGGCCTTGCCCATGTCGATCGCCACGGCACAGGCCAGCGCAATCGCGCGGGCGGCAAAGATTTCGGCCTTCATCTCGGCCAGCATCCGTCGCACATCGGCATGATCAATGATCGCGCTGTCGCCAAAGGGCGTGCGGCCTTGTTTGCGGCCCATCGCATAGCTTAGCGCGTGTTGAAACGCGGCCTCGGCCACCGCGATGCCTTGCACGCCCACCCCCAGCCGAGCGTTGTTCATCATGGTGAACATTGCCGCCAACCCTTTGTGCGGTTCACCCACCAGCCAGCCCTTGGCCCCGTCATACTGCATCACCGCCGTGGGCGAGCCGTGCAGCCCAAGCTTGTGTTCAAGGCTGACCACCTGCACCGCATTGCGCGCACCCAATTGGCCTGTGGCATCAGGAATGACCTTCGGCACCATGAACAGGCTGATGCCGCGCGTGCCCGGCCCCCCATCGGGCAGGCGGGCCAAGACCAGATGGCAGACGTTTTCGGTGAAATCATTATCGGCCCAAGAGATGTAAATCTTCTGGCCCGTGATCGCATAACTGCCATCGCCCAAAGGCTCGGCCTTGCTGCGCAAGGCGCCGACGTCGCTGCCCGCTTGCGGTTCGGTCAGGTTCATCGTGGCGCACCAATCGCCCGAAATCAGCTTTGGGATATAAAGCGCCTTGATCGCGTCGCTGGCATGATGCTCCAACGCCTCGATCTGGCCTTGGGTCATCAACGGGTTCACCTGTAAGGCCAAACAGGCCGCGCCGATCATCTCATTCACACAAGAGGTCAGCGCCATGGGCAGGCCCATGCCGCCATGGTCTGGGCTCGCGGCCATACCAACCCAACCGCCTGCCGTGATCGCGCGGTAGCCTTCGGCAAAGCCGGGCGGAGTGCGCACCACACCGCCCTCCAACCGCGCGGGATGGGTGTCGCCCACCCGGTTCAGGGGCGCAAGCGTGTCTTCGCACAATCGCGCCGCCTCGGCCAAAACGGCTGTGACGGTGTCATCGCTGGCCTCGGCAAAGCGGGGGGTCGCGGCCACATCGGCAAAACCCACCACATGATCCAGCACAAAACGCAAATCAGTCAGGGGCGCGCGGTAGGGCATGAAAACCTCGGTCGGGTCGGCAGGTTAGGTCGGGCGGCTTCTTGGCAAACGGCTTTGGGCCAGATATGGCCCAAGGATATACCCTAACCCCTTCGCCCCCCCTCGCAACCCCAACGCTGCGTCACGCATGATCCCGACCGAAACCCTGATGCCCGATGCGACGGGCCTTGCCCGCGCCGCGCAGATCTTGGCGGATGGCGGGCTTGTCGCCATGCCGACCGAGACGGTTTACGGACTGGCGGGCGATGCCACAAACAGCCGCGCCGTGGCCGGGATTTATGAGGCAAAGGGCCGGCCGCGCTTTAACCCGCTGATCGTGCATGTGGCCGATCTGACCATGGCCCAGCGGTTTGCCCGGTTTGACGCAGGCGCACTGGCGCTGGCTGTGGGTTTTTGGCCCGGCCCCCTGACCTTGGTGCTGCCCTTGCGGGAGGATGCGGGCCTGTCGCCACTTGTCACGGCAGAGTTGGACAGCGTCGCCATCCGCATCCCTGCCCATCCGGTGGCGCTGGCGCTGATCCGCGCCTTTGGTGGGCCTGTGGCTGCCCCCTCTGCCAACCCCTCTGGCAAGGTGTCCCCCACCCGCGCCGATCATGTGGCGGCGGGCCTTTCGGGCCGCATCCATGCGGTCTTGGATGGGGGGCCCTCCACGGTGGGGGTGGAATCGACCATCCTTGGTCTGACCGGTGCCGCCACGCTGTTGCGCCCCGGTGGCATTGCCTTGGAAGAGATCGAGGCCATGATCGGCCCCGTCGCCCAGCATCAGCAAGGTGATCCGCTGACCGCGCCGGGCCAACTGGCCAGCCATTACGCACCCGCCGCCGCGCTGAACCTGAACACCGGGCCAGAGCGCGGCGCGGTGCATATCGGCTTTGGCCCCACGCGTGAGGGCATTGCGCAGGCCGTGTTGAACCTGTCACCCACAGGCGATCTTGCCGAGGCGGCGACCAATCTTTTTCACATGCTGCGCGAGGCGGATCGTCTCGCAGGTGCCAAGGGGCGCATCACCGCCGCGCCGATCCCCGATCACGGGCTGGGCCGCGCCATCAATGATCGGCTGTCGCGCGCCGCCGCGCCACGGCCATCAGATACGCTCTGAACCTTCGGTCTTGCGCCTTTTGAAATACTCTCGGGGGGAAGCGGGTTTGGTCCCCAAACCCGCGCGGGGGGCGAAGCGCCCCCGTTTTTGCAACGACGGCTGGATCAGCCGCCCGCAGCCTCGCCCATGGTAAAGCATTGCACGCCGCGCGCTTGCAGACGGGCGCAGGCCAGATCGGCCTCGCGCTGGGTCAGGCCCAGAACGCTGCCGGTAAAGCCCTGATTGCCGCGCACCACCTTGCGCAACCCATGGCCCAGCGTCGGGCCTTCGGCCAAGACGGTCTTGGTCAGGAAGCGATCTGCCTCATTGTGGCTGTTGAACTGGCCGATCAACACCCCATAGTGCCGCCCACCCGAGGTGGACAGCGTCACCACTTCGGTCGCCTCGAGGCTGTCTGCCTCTGCCACGGCCACAGCCTCTTGGGGCGCCTCATCATAGATCGGCGCGGCGCGCTTTGCGGGGGGCGGGGCCACGGCCACCAATTCAACATTGCTCGTGACCGCAGGGGCTGCGGTGACGGTCAGCGCCGCGGCCTGACCTTGCAGACTGTCAGCGGGCGGCGGGGCCGAGGTCGCCTCGGCCAAGGCGCCAGCAATGCTGTCTTGCATCGATGCAACCACTTCTTCGGCCGCTTCGCCCAATTCGGGGCGCGCCTGCGGGCGCGGAGAGCTGTTCACCGCCAATTGCAGCCGCAGCGTTTTGGCCGCGCCACCCTCAACCTCGGGCAGGGCCTCGTCGGTGCTGGTGGCGGCCATCAGAGCCTCGTCATCGGCGGGGGTGATCTTGGTGGGCGGGGCCTCTTTCACGTTCTTGCCGGCCTTGCGAAAGCCCAGATCCAACAGATCGGCCATCTTGGCGTTGCGATCAGCCGTCGACTTGCCGCCAAAGACCGTGGCGATGATGCGCACGCCATCGCGCTCGGCGCTGCCGGTCAGGTTGAAGCCCGCCGCATCGGTATAGCCGGTCTTGATGCCGTCCGCGCCCTTGTAGGCGTCCAGAAAACGGCGATTGGTGTTGTTGACTTGCGCAATCCCCGCATCGGTCGAGCGGCGCGAGAAGATGTTGTAATACTGCGGGAAATCATAAAACAGATGCCGCCCCAGCACCGACATATCGCGGCTGGTGGACAGATGCCCCTTTGCCGTCAAGCCATGCGCGTTCTTAAAGGTGGTGTCTTTCATGCCCAAGGCGCGGGCGGTCTTGGTCATGCGGGCGGCGAATTTTTCAGGACTGCCGCTGATGTGATCGCCAATCGCCGCTGCCGCGTCATTGGCCGATTTCACGGCTGCGGCCCGGATCAGATAGCGCAGCTGAATCTTTTGCCCGGCTTTCAAACCCAGCCGAGAAGGTGGCTGGGCCGCTGCATGTTTCGACACCGTAACCATGGTATCCAGCGACAAGCGCCCGCGTTGAATCTCTTCAAAGGCCACATAAAGCGTCATCATTTTGGTCAAAGATGCGGGATGCAGCCGGGTTTCGGCATTCTCGGCATACAGTGTTTCGCCGGTGCGCGCATCCATCACATGGGCCGAATAGGGCGCCGCCCCTGCAGGCTGCGGGCCAGCGCAGGCCGCAAGCCACACAACAGCCGTCAACACAGCAAATTTACGGACATACTGCCCCAAAAGGAGCTTTGTTGCCTTGCCGATCATGTTCTGCCTCAATGCGCCCTGTTGGTGGGTGCTTATCTTGATTTTGGCAAAGACTAACACGGGTTCGTGAACCGGAAAACCCCTTAGTTTCAATGGGTTTTGGAATTTTCCTCAGGGTTGCATTTTGCACGCATCGCGTGTCGCCATACTAGGTTTTGTGGCCTTGCGCCAAATGACACACCAGATCGGGCAGGCCGGACAGATCTGCCATCTCATGAAATCGCCGGTGGCCCGTGGGGGGATCGGCCTGTTCCAGCGCCCAAGTCAGGCCATGGGGCACATGCACCCCCCAGCCGCCCGCGGTCAGCATGGGCAGCACATCTGATTTGAGCGAGTTGCCCACCATCAACCCCTGATCTGCCCCGGTCCCGTGGCGGGCAAAGGCGGCGCGGTAGATTTCGGGGGTTTTGTCCGAGACAATTTCCACCCCGTCAAACAGATCACCTAAGCCCGATTGCGCCAGTTTGCGTTCCTGATCCAAAAGATCGCCCTTGGTGATCAGCACCACGCGGTAATCTGCCGCGAGCGCGGTAACGGTGGCGCGGGCATGGGGCAAGAGATGCACAGGATGCTCCAGCATCTCGCGGCCCGAGGCCAGAATTTCGCCGATCACCGAGGCCGGCACCCGGCCGCCCGACACTTCGATCGCGGTTTCGATCATCGACAGCGTAAAGCCTTTGACGCCAAAGCCATAAGCCCCCAGATTGCGCCGCTCAGCCTCTAGCAGTCGCTCGTGCAGATGCTCGGGTGGGCAATGATCGGCCATCAGCGCGGTGAACCGATCTTGGGTCAGGCGAAAAAAGCTTTCGTTGTGCCAAAGCGTGTCGTCGGCATCAAACCCGATGGTGGTCAGCATGGCGGTCTTTCATCATCGTCATTCCTACGCCGCAGCCTTTGCGGGAAGGGGGTCTTTCCGCAAGCCCGAAAAAGGCTATATTAGGCCACAGATCAACATTCGCGAATCCCGTATGAGGCCCCCGTTGGCGCTGCAGCCCTTTACAATGTCTGAAAACGATGGCGGTCCCGGCAATGGCCCCGACGCCGGGCTGTTGACCAAAACAAAGACCAAAACTCAGCGCCCGCCGCTGTATAAGGTCATGTTGTTGAATGATGATTACACGCCGATGGAATTTGTCGTTCACATTCTGGAACGGTTTTTCGGCCTTAACCACGCGCAGGCCTTTGAAATCATGCTGACGGTCCACAAGAAGGGACTCGCGGTTGTGGGGGTGTTCTCGTATGAGATCGCGGAAACCAAGGTGGCGCAGGTGATGGATTTCGCCCGTCGTCACCAGCACCCGCTGCAATGCACCATGGAAAAGGAGTAGGCCGCAAGGCCCGCCCATGCGATCTGCCCGCTTGGATATGGCGCTGCAAAGCGGTGCCTTTATGGTGCCGCCTTTGGGCGATATCGTGGTCATGGCGCCGCAGGTGGGGGATGACCTGTCATCGCTGCCGCATGATCGGGTTGTGGTGCTGACCGGATTTAAACCCGATTACGACCATTTCCAAAAGCAAGGCTATCGGATGCAGGCCGACAAGGCCGCCGCTGCCATCATTTGCCTGCCCCGTGCCAAGGCCGAGGCGCTGGCCTTGATTGCGGCCGCCTTTGCCATGCTGCCCGCCGGCGCGCCGGTTTTGGTTGACGGGCAAAAGACCGATGGGGTCGATGGTGTTTTGAAACTCGCGCGCGCGGCCGGTATCGCGCTGGGCGAGGTGATCTCAAAGGCGCATGGCAAGGCTTGTGTGTTGACCAGCGGGCCAGTGCCAGATGGCTGGGCCGCCGCCCCGCGCCAGATCGAGGGCGGGTTCACCACCCTACCGGGGGTGTTTTCCGCCGATGGCCCAGATCGTGGGTCGGTGTTGCTGGCGGCTGCGTTGCCGCCCAAGCTTTATGGGCGGGTGGCCGATCTGGGGGCAGGCTGGGGCTATCTTTCGCGCGCCATTCTGACGCGCCCTGATGTCGTGTCGCTGGATCTGGTCGAGGCGGATCGCAGCGCGCTGGACTGCGCGCAGGCCAATATCACCGATCCGCGCGCGCGCTTTCATTGGGCCGATGCCACCAGCTTCAAGCCGGCACTGCCTTGGGATACGGTGGTGATGAACCCGCCCTTTCACATCAGCCGCGCCGCAGACCCCGAACTTGGCGCCGGCTTTTTGCGCGCCGCCCATCGCGGACTTTTGCCGGGTGGCACGCTCTGGCTGGTGGCAAACCGCCATCTGCCCTATGATCGCGTTTTAACACCCTTGTTCCGAACGGTGGAGGATCTTGGCGGCGACGCGGTCTTTCGCCTGACCCGCGCGGCCCATCCCATCCGAACGCGCTGACACATTCGAAAGGTTGCCCATGTCATTTTCCATCACCGGCAAGACGGCAATTGTCACCGGCGCGGCCAACGGGATTGGCTTGGCGATTGCACGGCATTTTGTCGATAAAGGCGCGCATGTGATGTTCGCCGATATGGACGAGGCGCGTCTTGCCGATGAGATTGGCGAAGAGGCGCGCGGCGATGGGCCGGTGCGCATGTTCGCGGGCGATTTGCGGCAGAAACTGACCATCGCCAACCTGTTGTCGGCCACGATTGATGCCTTTGATCGGGTTGATATTCTGGTCAACGCCAGCCGCATGATGCGCATGTCCGACCCGCTGACGGTTGAAGAAGATGCGGTCGATGAGATGTTGCAACAAAACCTGATGACCAGCCTGCGCCTCAGCCAGCTCACGGCCAAGCGCATGATCAAACAGGCCGAAACCTTGGCCGCCACCTCAGGCGACGCAGAAGGCCCCCCACCTCCGGCGGGCAGCATCATCAACCTGTCCTCCATCGCGGCCAGCCGCACCCAATCCTGCCTTTTGGGCTATTCTATCGCCTGTGCGGCGGTGGATCAGATGACACGGTCCTTGGCCGTGGCCATGGCACCGCAGGGCATTCGGGTGAATGCGGTGGCCTTTGGCTCGGTGCTCTCGGGCAGCCTGCAAGCTGCACTGCGCGAAGAGCCCGATTGGCGCGGCAGCATCGAAACCGGCACACCTATGGGCCGCATCGCGCCTGCGGCGGAACTGGTGGAAACCGTGCAATATCTTGCCTCGGATGCCGCGTCCTTTATGACCGGACAAATCCTGACGGTGGACGGTGGGCGCAGCCTGCTTGATGTGGTGGCCGCACCCGCCCATTAATCGAAACGCTTCGCAAGGAGTGCCCGGAACGGGCTCGACGCGCGTTTATTCGGGATATTTCGCCCGGCACTGGGCAATGACACTCTCGGCCGCTTTCGCCAAATCGGCGCGCTTGGATTGCAGGCTTTTCAGCTTGGCCCGCTCTGCGCCCAGATCCAGCGCCACCTCTTTGCGCACGGTGACCGGCACGCTTTCAAAACACATCCGGGATTTGGGCTGCGGCACGGCGGTGGTTGGTTTGGGCGTGCAATCAATCCACATCGGTTTGTAATCGGTGACGGTTTCAAACCCATATCCACGCGCCAGATTGCCTTCGGTTTCGCGGATCAGCCGATCAACCACCTGTAGATCGCGGGTATTGGCGTTGATGCATTGCTCTTGCGGGGTGCCGCAGGCGACCAGCAGCGTCAAAGCGATCAGGATCAGGCGTTTCATCGGCGCGACTCACTCATATGGACAGATCAGCCAAACTATAGCCGCCAATCCCGGCTATGCTATATCATCCGCGTTGAGCCTTGAGCCATCGAATGCTAGGCAGGGCGAAAGAGTGCCACAGAGAGCCAAGATGACCGACGACTTCTCCGCCAAAAAGGCCAGCGCTGCGGCCTGGTTCAAATCCTTGCGCGACCGGATCGTCGCCGCCTTCGAAGAGCTGGAGGCCCGCGCCACCCCGGCAGGCGAAAGCCCCGTGACCTTTGAGGTCAGCCCCACCACCCGCGCCGATGATGGCGGCGGCGGCATCATGTCGGTCTTGCGCGGCGGGCGTGTGTTCGAGAAGGTGGGCGTCAACTGGTCCGAGGTGCATGGCTCGCTGGGCGAGCGCGCGCAAAAGGCGATGGCCGCACGCGGGGTGCCGGGCATGGCAGAGGACCCGCGGTTCTGGGCCAGTGGCATCAGCCTTGTGGCCCATATGGTCAACCCCCATACCCCGGCTGTCCACATGAACACCCGGATGTTCTGGACCCCGGGGGCCTCGTGGTTCGGCGGCGGGGCTGATCTCAACCCATGCATCGAATACCCCGAGGACACCGCGCATTTCCACGCCGAGATGCGGCGCGCTTGCGATGCCCATGACCCGGCCTATTACAGCCGCTTCAAGGCTTGGGCAGATGAGTATTTCTTTGTCCCCCACCGGGGCCGGGCGCGCGGGGTCGGCGGGATCTTCTATGACGATCTGAACACCGGCAATTGGGAGGCCGATTTCGCCTTTACCAAGGCGGTCGGCGCGGCCTTCCTGCCCGCCTTCCTGCCGGTCACCGAGCGCCGCCTGAACACCCCATGGACCGAAGCCGACCGCGAGACGCAACTGATCCACCGCGGGCTTTATGCCGAATACAACCTTGTCTACGACCGCGGCACCAAGTTCGGCCTTGAAACCGGCCATGACGCCAATGCCGTCCTGATGAGCCTGCCGCCGGTGGCCAAATGGACCTGACCGCCCGGATGGACGGGGGCGCGTGATGGCCGATATCGTGGTGAAGGCCGCCTATGCCTCGGTCGTCGAGGATGACGAGGAGGGGATGCTCTTTGTCGGCTTTGCCGAGGGCGAGGCCGAGGATGAGGCCTATGCGCTGTTCCGTCAGCCGCTCGCCGGGGGCCCGGTCTGGTTCGAGGTGACGGACGAAAGCTTTGGCGCGGAAGAGGCGCTGGTGTCGGTGGTGTCCGGCCCAAAGGGCCTCGACATCACCCTGCGCCCCGAGCTTGCGGGCCGCTTTGGCTGGGCGCAGTCGGTCGCGATCCGCATCCCTCTGGCTTGCGAGGGCCGCGACGAGGCGCTTGCCGCACTGGCCGCCATGCTGGGGCCGGTGTTTCGGTCTGCCTAGCGTCACTCTTGGCCCCGACCCCGGAGGGTTTCACACCCTCCGGACCTCCCGTGGAGTATTTCGCAAGGCGCAAATCCGGGGGAGGGATCAGAGATTGGCGCGGATCAGGCGGCCAAGGCGCTTCATCCCCTCGTCGATCTGGGCCTCGTTGGCGCAAGAAAACGACAGGCGCAGCGTGTTGCCGTTCGACCCGTCAGCGTAGAACGCCCGCCCCGGCACAAAAGCCACCCGTTCGCTTTTCAGCGACTGCGCCAGAAGATCGGCGCCATCCATGCCCGCAGGCAGGGTGACCCAGACGAACATGCCCCCCTCGGGCCGCGTCCACTCCACCCCATCGGGCATTTCGCGGGAAAGGGCGGCCAGAAGATGATCGCGCCGCGCCATATAGGTGGCGCGCAGCGTGGTGACATGGCTCTCGAAGATGGTCGAGGCCACCTTGTGGGTCACGATCTGATTGGCGGTCGAGGAATGAAGATCGGCCGCTTGTTTCATCAGGACCAGACGGCTGATGACCTCTTGCGCCGCGCAGATCCAGCCAACGCGCAGCCCCGGGGCGAGCGATTTCGAGAAGGACCCGCAGTAAAGCGTCCGACAGTCCTCAATTGACCCCTTGCGCGCCACTTCCAACGCCAGAATTGGCGGGATCGCCTCGCCGTCAAAGCGCAGGGTCTGATAGGCGGCATCCTCGATGATGGCGATGTCCATTTCGTCGGCCAGATCAATGACCGCCTCGCGCGCGGCGCGGTCCAGCGTCTCGCCCGTCGGGTTGGCGAAATCCACCGAGAGATAGGCGAATTTCACCCGGCCCCCGGCGGCCTTGGCCGTGGCGGCGAAATCGGCGGCGCTGCGGTTGCCCTTGGGGTCCAGCCGGTCGTAACTCGGCTCATAGGCGTTAAAGGCACCAAGGGCGCCCAGATAGGTGGGCCAGCCGACCAGCGCCGTATCGCCGGGCGACAGCATCAGCTTGCCGAGATAATCCAGCGCCTGCTGCGAGCCCGAGGTGATGAGGATGTTCTCGGCCGCGCAAGGGATGCCCAGCTTGGCCATCTCGCCCGCGATCCAGTCGCGCAGGGGCTTGTAGCCCTCCGAGACCGAATATTGCAGCGCGGCACTGGCTTGGGTGGTCAGTGTCTCGGCAAAGGCCGCCTTGAAGGCCTCGGCCGGGAAGAGTGCCGGGTCAGGGATGCCGCCGGCAAAGGAGATGATGTCAGGCTGGTCCAGAAGCTTCAAAAGCTCGCGGATTTCCGAAGCTTTCATCCGACTGGACCGGCTGGCCAAAACGTTGTTCCACTCCACGGCGCATCTCTCCCCTGCGAACCGGCGGCAACTTCGCGCTGCGGCCTTGATATGTCAATACAGGTGACCCAATCCCAACGGCCTGCCAAAGCCGCAGCCGATCAAGGATTTGCGCCTTTCCAAATACTCATCTTTGCGCGCTCACCCCCCGCGCACGGTGTCGATCATCAGCTGCACATGGTCGGGGTTGGCGTCCGGCGTGATGCCGTGGCCAAGGTTGAAGATATGCGGGCCACCCTTGAAGGCATCGACGACGCGGCGCGTGGCGTCGATCAGGTCTTGGCCGCCCGAAACCATGTGATGGGGGGCCAAATTGCCCTGCACGCAGCCCGAAACCTGCACATTCTCCGCCGCCCATTCGGGGCTGACGGAATTGTCCAGCGCCACGCAATCGGCGCCGGTGGCCTTGGCAAAGCCGATATATCCCGCCCCCGCCTCACGCGGGAAGGCGATCACCGGCAGGCCGGGGTGGCGGGATTTGAGCTCGGCAATGATCCGTGCGGCGGGTTTCACGGCGAAATCGGTGAAATCCTCGCCCTTCAGGCTGCCCGCCCATGAATCAAAGAGCTTCACCACCTCGGCCCCGGCCTTCACCTGTTCGGACAGGTAATCAATCGTGGCTTCTGTAATCACCTCGATCAGCGCGGCGAAGGCCGCCCGATCCGCCGCCTTCAAGGCATGCGCCGGGCCTTGATCCTTTGTCCCGCGCCCCGCGATCATATAGGTCGCCACGGTCCAAGGGGCCCCGGCAAAGCCGATGAGCGCGGTTTCGCGCGGCAATTCCCGCGCCAGAATCCGCACGGTTTCATAGATGGGGGCGAGCGTGTCGTGGATGGCATCTTTGGGCTTCAGCGCCTTCACCCCGGCCATATTGGTGATGGTGGACAGCCGTGGGCCTTCGCCGGTTTCAAACCAGAGATCCGCGCCAAGCGCTTGGGGCAGCAGGAGAATATCGGCAAAGAGGATCGCCGCATCAAAGCCATAGCGCCGGATCGGCTGCAAGGTGACCTCGGCGGCGAGATCGGAGTTGTAGCACAGCTTCAGGAAATCCCCAGCCTCGGCCCGCGTCGCGCGATACTCGGGCAGATACCGCCCCGCCTGCCGCATCATCCAGATCGGCGGGGTCGCAAGGGTTTCACCGCCAAGGGCGCGCAGCAGAAGTTTGGTCATGGCTCTCTCCATCCTTGCCCCTGCCTTGCCTCTCTCGGCCCCGCTGTCAAGCATTGGACAGTTGTAAGCTTCACCTGACAGCGATAAGTCTGACAGCATGACACATGATCTTCCCACCCCCGACCGCCCTTTGAACATCGGCACCCGAGGTTCGCCCCTCGCGCTTGCACAGGCGCATGAGACGCGTGCCCGCTTGGCAGCGGCCTTTGCTTTGCCGCTTGAGGCGTTTGAAATCGTTGTGATCAAGGTCACGGGCGACCAGATTTTGGACCGCGCGCTGAAAGATATCGGCGGAAAGGGGCTTTTCACCCGCGAGATCGAAGAGGCGCTGTTGGACGGCAGCATCGATATCGCCGTGCATTCGATGAAGGATATGCCGACGATCCAGCCCGAGGGGCTGGTGCTCGATTGCTATTTGCCGCGCGAAGATGTGCGCGATGCCTTTGTCTCGCCCGGCGTGGCGCGGCTGATGGATCTGCCGCAGGGCGCGGTGGTGGGCTCGTCGTCCTTGCGCCGCCGCGCGCAACTCGCGCATCGGCGGCCCGACCTGCAACTGGTTGAATTCCGTGGCAATGTGCAGACCCGGATGAAGAAACTCGCCGATGGTGTGGCGGCGGCGACCTTCTTGGCCATGGCCGGGCTCAATCGGTTGGGTCTTTCCGAGGTCGCCCGTTCGGCCATTGATCCTGAAGAGATGCTGCCTGCCGTTGCCCAAGGCGCCATCGGGATCGAGCGGCGGATGAATGACGACCGCGTGGCCGCGATGCTCGCGGCGATTCACCACCATGACACCGGACTGCGACTTGCCGCCGAGCGCAGTTTCCTCTTGCGGCTGGACGGGTCTTGCGAAACCCCGATTGCCGGATTGGCGCTTTTGGAAGGTGACAGTCTTTGGCTGCGTGGTGAGGTTTTGCGCCCCGATGGCACCCAAGTCATCACGGGTGAGCGGCGCGGTGCGGCGGTGGATGGTGCCGCCATGGGAACAGATCTGGCGGCCGAGCTTTTGGGCCGCGCCGGGCCGGGGTTTTTTAGCTGATTTCTTGGCGCTTTGTTGCCCGGGCCCCCGATTTTCGTCGAAAATCGGTTATCCCGCCGGTTTCGCCTTGCGATCGGCCAGCCAGAGCGCCACGGCCCCCAGCATGGCCAAGCCCCCGCCCAGCAGGGCGGCGCTTGTATAGCCGCCCAAGGCGGTGCCAAGCGCAAAACTGGCGGCTGATAACAAATCCCCCGCCAGCCGTTGCAGCGCCATCAGCGCGGCAGCGGTGCCGGGGCGGCCCTGCATCAGATCCTGCCAATAGCCGATGGGCAATGTCAGAATCGGGGCCGCGCCCAGCCCGGCCAGAACTGGCAGCAGCCAAAGCCAACTGCCATCTGGATAGAGCGCCAAAAGCGTGACGAAACCGCCGTAAATCAGCGCCCCACCCAAGATCAGCGACTGGCGCGACAGGCGTTTTTGCAGCCGGGGTAGGGCCAGCATAAAGGGCACCTCAAACCCCGCCACCAGCCCAACCATCAAGGCGACGTCGGACAGGCTGCGTTCGGGTGTCGCAGAAAAGATCAGCGGTGTCAGGATGATATAGAGCATCGGCAAGCCGCCAATCGCGCCCAAAGCCGCCAGCCGAAATGCATTGGCCGGGCGCGACAGCTCGATCAGCGCCGCGCGCAAGTTCAGGCCCAAAGGGCGGTCTGTCCAAGGCTCGCGCCCCGGTCTTGGCCAACCGCGCCAGATGATCGCCACCAACAGCACCGCGGCCCCCGTGGCGCTGGCATAAACCGCCATCACATCAAACCCACCCCGGTTTGCGCCTTGGCCCAAGCCCCATGTCCAAAACAAAAGCGTCAGCAGAAAGGCCGCCGAGACCACAGCGCGCACGGTGGCTTGCAAAGCGTCGCGCTGGGCAGGGTGGTTTTGCGTCGCCAGATTGTTCAGCGCAAAGATCTGCCCGAAAATCGCCGTGCCCATCGGGATCAGCAGGCCATGGGCCAACAGCATCACGCCGGGCAGGGGGGCGATAACCATCAGCAGGGTGCCCAAAACGGTGGCTGACACGGTCATCAAGGCAATCAACCGACGATTGCCGATCTGATCCGCCAGAATACCAAACAGCACCGAGGCCAGCACCGCCGCCGCCGAGGCAATGGCCAAGACAAAGGCCAGCGTGCCGTCCGAGATCCCCACCCGCTCGACCGCGATCAAGGACAGATAGGGATAGATGCAGGCATTCACGACGCCATAAAGCGCTGCCATGGCGGCAATGGCGCGAAACAACGGGTCGCGCAGGATAAGGGTGGCGGCGGTCATGGGAGGGGGCTGCTTTGCTTGGGCGGTCTTGGGGCCAGAATGGGTGGGCGCGCGGGTAATTCGAAGTCTGGGTTAATCAGGAATAACCTTGCCGGGGTTCATCCGGTTGTCAGGGTCCAGCGCGCGTTTCATCGCCCGCATCACCTCCAGCGCCACCGGATCCTTGCGCCGTTTCATCGAGGGTAGTTTTGACAAACCCACCCCATGCTCGGCGCTGAAACTGCCGCCCAAGGCTTGCACCTCATCCTCGACCGCCTCGATCACGGCGTCTGACAGGGCCCCATCATCGCGGCTGGGGTAAACGGTGAAATGGATGTTGCCATCCCCCAAATGCGCGATGTGCAGCGTCTCGGCCTTTGGGTCCAATGCGGGCAGGCGGGCGTGGATGCGGTCGAGAAAGCTCGCCACATGGTCAAGCGGCAGGCAGATGTCGGTGTCAATGGTGGGCTGGCGGTCGACGGTGATTTCGGCGGCAAGCTCGCGGCGCTGCCACATGGCGCGGCGCTGAGCCTCATTTTGGGCAATCTCGGCGTCAAGGATCGCGCCTGTCTCCATCAGTGCGGCAAGGGTGTCTTGCAAAAGCATGGTCAGCGGCACATCGCCATTCACATCGGGTGCGGTGTCGCGCGGCGCGGTGGCCGCGATTTCAACCAAGATATTGATGTCATGGCGCGTGCCGCCAAAGGGCAGGGCCACATCGGGGCGGGCCTCGGACAAGCGGCGCATATAGGTGGCTGGCATCAACTCAAACGCCTCCACCAGCCCGCCGGTCGCCTCGCGCAACTGGTTCAACAGCGCCAAGGCATCGGGCAAGGACCGGACCGCCAGCGTGGCCGTGGCATAGGCACGGGGACGGGGGACCAATTTCATCACAGCCGCGGTGATGACACCCAAAGTCCCCTCGGCCCCGATGAACATCTGTTTCAGATCATAGCCCGAATTGTCCTTATGGAGTTCCGACATCAGGTTCAGCACCCGACCATCGGCCAAAACCACCTCAAGACCCAGGCACAGCGCACGGGTGGACCCATAGCGCAGCACGTTCGACCCGCCCGCATTGGTGGACAAAACGCCCCCGATCATGGCCGAGCCGCGCGCGCCAAACCACAGGGGAAAGTAAAGCCCCGCCGCCTCGGCCGCCTCATGCAAACGGTCCAGAACCACGCCCGCCTCGACAATGGCAATCCGCGCATCTGGGCGGATGTCGCGGATGCGGTTCAGCCGCTCGACCGACAGCATCAGCCCGCCATCGGTATAGGCCCCGCCGACAAGACCTGTCAGGCCTGACACCGGCACAACCGGCACGCCATGACGCGCGGCGATGCGCAGGACCTCAGCCACTTCAGCCGTGTCGCCGGGCCGCGCCACGGCGCAGGGGTTCGAGGGGTAATGCAACGTCCAGTCATGGCGATATTTCGCCAGGTCATCCCCTGTCAGCACATGGTTGGCCCCAAGGGCTGCGGTCAGATCGGCAAGCAGGGTCATCGTCAGGGCCTGTCAGGTTGCGTCGCCTGAGTGTTCTGCCAATCCAAGGCGCTCTTCAAGCCCTTGTGTCACAGCCACAAGGGCATTCATCGCAGCCCCGCGCGAAGAGCCCTGAAAGCAAAAGGCTTTCAGGGACGATGAGCCGCCAAGAACGCCTGCACCGCCGGGCCAAGATCGGCGACGATCCGCGCGACACCTTCGGCATTGGGATGGATGCCATCGTCTTGCATAAAGGCCCGCATCGCGGCGGGGTCTGTGCTGCCCTCCGCCATGCCTTGAAAGAAAAACGGGTAAAGCGTGGCCCCATATTCGGCGGCCAGATCGGGATAGATTGCGTCAAAATCCGCCTTGTAATCGGCCCCGTAATTGCCCGGCGCTTGCATCCCCACCAGCAGCACCGGCAGGCCCTTGGCCTGTGCCCCCTGAAGGATCGCTGACAGGTTCGACCGGGCCTCCGCCGGCGGCACCCCGCGCAGCATGTCATTGCCGCCCAGCGTCACCATCAGCGCGTCGGTCTCTGGCGTCAAAGACCAGTCCAGCCGCGACAACCCCCCTGCGGTGGTATCCCCCGAAACGCCCGCATTCACCACCGTCACCTCTTGCCCTGCGGCACTCAACCAAGCCTGCAATTGCGGCACAAGACCTTGATCGGCGGGCAGCCCATAGCCTGCCGTGAGACTGTCCCCCAAGGCAACAACCGTCACCGGATCGGCCTTGGCCGGCAGGGCCAGCGCGGTCAGGCTTGCGAAAAAGAATGCAGTCGCGGCATTGCGGATCGCGCGAAGCGGCGCATATGTGAGGGGTATCAATCGCAGGTGGATCATGTCGAATACCGTTCTTGCGCTGAAAGATGTTGGCCTGACCTTGCAAGGCAATGCCGGGGCTGTCGAGATACTTAAGGGCATTTCGCTGAATGTCACGAAGGGCGAAAGCCTTGGGCTGATTGGGCCGTCCGGGTCGGGCAAATCCTCGCTCTTGATGCTGATGGGTGGTTTGGAACGCGCCACCTCGGGCCAGATCTCTGCCCTCGATCAAGATCTGACGGGCATGGACGAGGATCAACTTGCGCGGTTTCGTCGGGGCCGCATGGGCGTGGTGTTTCAAAGCTTTCACCTCATTCCCACGATGACCGCTTTGGAAAACGTCGCCCTGCCGATGGAAATCGCCGGTGTGGCCGATGCCTTTGATCGCGCCGAGGCAGAACTTGCCGCCGTGGGTCTGGGCAGCCGGATGCACCATTACCCCGCCCAGATGTCAGGGGGCGAACAGCAGCGCGTGGCGCTGGCCCGCGCCGCCGCGCCGCGTCCGGCGATCCTTTTGGCCGATGAGCCGACCGGCAACCTCGACAGCGCCAATGGTGCGGCGATCATGGATCTGATCTTTGCGCTGCGCGACCGCCATGGCGCCACGCTGGTGCTGGTCACCCATGCGCCGGAACTCGCCGCACGCTGCAACCGCGTCGTGCGGTTGGTGGATGGCCGCATTGACGGGGCGGCGGCATGAGCGTTTCGCTGCGACTGGCCTGGTCGATTGCCCGGCGCGAATTGCGCGGCGGCTTGCGCGGCTTTTGGGTGTTTCTGGCCTGCCTGTCCTTGGGCGTGGCCGCGATCGCTGCCGTGGGCACGGTGCGCGCGGCCATTCAGGCCGGGTTGACCGAACAGGGCGCGGTGTTGCTGGGCGGCGATGCGCAGGTGGAATTCACCTACCGCTTTGCCAACCCCGAAGAACGCGCCTACCTTGGAACAATTGCCAAGGCGGTGTCTGAGGTGGTCGATTTCCGCTCTATGGCCGTGGCGGGTGAGGCGCGGGTGCTGACGCAGGCCAAGGCGGTGGATGCGGCCTATCCCTTGCTGGGTTCGGTGCAGTTGCAAGATGATCTGCCCTTGGACGATGCGCTGGCGGATCGCGGCGCGGTGATGGACCCGGTGCTCGCGGCGCAAATGGGGCTGGTCCCGGGTGACCGCTTTACCCTTGGCACCGCCGAATTCACCCTGCGGGGGCTTTTGCTGCGTGAGCCAGACAGCGCCACAGGCGGCTTTGCGCTGGCCCCGCGCACCATGGTGCGGCTGGCCGATCTGGAAGGATCGGGCCTGCTCGAGCCGGGCACGCTGTATGACAGCGAATACCGAATGCTCTTGCCCGCAGGCAGCGATCTGGCAGCCTTGCAAGAGGCGACCGAGGCCGCGCTGGCCGACAGCGGCATGCGCTGGTCAGACAGCCGCCGCGCCGCACCGGGGGTGGAGCAATTTGTCGAACGCATCGGGTCATTTCTGATTCTGGTTGGCCTTGCCGGGCTGGCCGTGGGCGGGGTTGGCGTGGCCTCGGCGGTGCGCGCCTATCTGGATGGCAAGATTGCCACCATCGCCACCCTGCGCACGCTGGGGGCGGATGGGGCGCTGATCTTCACCGCCTACCTGACCCAAATCGCTGTGCTGGTGGGCTTTGGTGTGGGGCTGGGGCTTTTGTTGGGAGTTGGCCTGCCTGTGGCCCTGTCGGGCCTGATCGAGGCGGCTTTGCCGTTTCAGGCCGATATCACCATTTACCCCCGCGCTGTTTTTGAGGCGGCGTTTTATGGCGTGGTGGCGGCCTTTCTTTTCGCGCTTTGGCCGATGGCGCAGACCGAACGGGTGCGCGCGGCGGCGCTTTACCGTGGCGGCAGCGCCGGGCAATGGCCGCGCAAACGCTATGTTGTCGCGACGGTGATCTTGGCCGCGCTTTTGGTGGCGGGGGCGGTGGTGTTTTCCGGCGTGGCGACACTGGCGCTGGCCACCGCGGGCGGTGTGGCGGGGGCGCTTTTGGTGCTGGCGCTGGCCGCCTATGGGCTGGCCCGGCTCGCCCGCCGCCTTGCGCGCGCCCGCGCGCTTCGGGGCCGGGTTGCGCTGCGGCTGGCGCTGGCCTCGGTCGGTGCGCCGCGCGCGGAAACCGTGCAGGTGGTTATGGCGCTGGGCCTTGGGCTTTCGGTCCTGGCCGCCGTTGGCCAGATCGACAGCAACCTGCGCAGCGCGATTGCACGCGATTTGCCGCAAAAGGCGCCGTCTTATTTCTTTGTCGATATCCAGCCCGACCAGATCGATTCCTTTCTGGCCCAAGTCCGCGCCAACCCCGCCGTGACCGAGGTGCAAAGCGCGCCGATGATGCGCGGTGTGGTGGCGCGGATCAACGGCGAGGATGCGGCAAAGGTGGCGGGCAATCACTGGGTGGTGCGCGGCGATCGCGGAATCACCTATGCCGATGAAATGCCCTCCGGCACCAAGGTTGTGGCCGGGGAATGGTGGCCCACGGGCTATGACGGCCCGCCGCAGATTTCCTTTGCCGCCGAAGAGGCCGAAGAGATGGGGCTGGTCTTGGGTGACCGGATCACCGTCAACGTGCTCGGCCGCGATATCGAGGCTAAGATCACCAGCCTGCGCGAGGTGGATTTTTCCGGCGGCGGTATGGGCTTTGTTCTGACGCTGAATGCAGCCGCCGTGGCCGGTGCGCCGCACAGCCACCTTGCCACGGTCTATGCGGGCGCAGAGGCCGAGGCCGATCTTTTGCGCGATTTGGCCAAGGCCTTTCCCAATGTCACCGCGATTGGCGTCAAGGCCGCAATTGGCCGGGTGACCGAGGCGCTGACCGCGATTGCCCAAGCCACCACATTGGCCGCCATGGCCACTTTGGTGACGGGCTTTGTCGTGCTGATCGGCGCGGCGGCGGCGGGCGAGCGGGCGCGGATTTATGAGGCGGCGGTGCTCAAGGTGATCGGGGCCGAACGCGGGCGCATCCTTGCCAGCTTTGCCTTGCGATCGGTGTTGATGGGGGCCTCGGCGGGGGTGGTGGCGATCTTCGCAGGGGCCTTGGCCGGATGGGGGGTGCTGACGCTGGTGATGGACAGCGCCTATAGCTTTGACGCCACATCTGCAGCGGTGATCATTCTGGGTGGGATCGGGGCCACGCTCTTGGCGGGGCTGGCCTTTGTCTGGCGGCCCTTGGCCGCGCGCCCGGCAGGGGTCTTGCGCGCGCAAGACTGACGCCTTCGCTCATCGTCCGCGCAAAGCGCGGCTCTTCGCAGGGCGCACCCTTGCGGGGGAGCGCTTGCGAGGAGTGCCCGAAGGGCTCGACGAGCGATGGATCAAAGCCCATCCAGACAGGCTGATATCAGCGCCGATTTGGGGTCGATCAGCCCGTCGATCACATCGAAATGATGCTTGCCCGGATCAACCGTCCAAGGGCAATCCCATGCTTCAGACAGGGTGCGCGCCTGCCACAGAAAAGCCGGGCGCTCCTGCCCGCCGACCCAGACATGCGCCTGCACGCCCTTGGCCAAGCCCCGCCGCGCGGGGCTTTCTGCCGCCACCTCGGCGGCGTCAATCGCCAAACTCGCGTTCATCTCGGTGTGCATCAACGGGGCCAGATCGGCCAAAGGCGATATGGGCACTACCCGCGCCACGCCCAGAGCCAAATCGGCACAACCCATCCGCGCCGACAGATGCCCCCCCGCCGAATGGCCCGTGACCACCACCGGCCCAGCCACCAGCGCCGACGCCGCCCGCACCGCTTGCGCGATCTCGACGGTCATCGCTGCAATCCGCGCTTCGGGGGCCAATGTGTAAGACGGCAGCGCACAGGCCCAGCCCCGCGCCACGGCACCAGCGGCAAGGTGGGAATAATCCTCGCGTCCGCAGGCCAGCCAATAACCACCGTGAACAAAGATCATCACCCCGCGTGGCGTGGCTTCGGGCAAAAACAGATCAAACGCCTGCCGCGCCCCCGGTCCATAAGCCATATCCAGCCGCGCCCGTGCCCCCATCTGGCCTCGAAACGCCGCCGCCTCTGCCTGCCAACGCGGATAATAGGCATCCCCGCCCGCAATAAAGGCCGAGTTTTGATAGTCGCGGCTGAGATCGGTCATCTTATGGCTCCAGTTCAACGTCGAATTTCGGTCCAGACCCCGCCCCGGAACTAGACTTTTTCAACCCGAACAGGCATTGCATGGCCAGCCGAGAAATGGGAGGCCCAGATGCTCGATTCCGCAACAGACCTGCGTTCCATCCTGAAAGACCCCAGCCTGCTGGTTGAACAGGCCTATATCGCGGGTGAATGGGTGAATGCCGCCGATGGCAAGACCTTCCCCGTGACGAACCCCGCGCGGGGCGATGTGATCGCCCATGTCGCCGACATGTCGCGCGAAGATGCCCGCCGCGCCATTGAGGTGGCCGACAAGGCCCGCCACGAATGGGCCGCCCGCACCGGCAAGGAACGCGCCGCCGTCATGCGCAAGTGGTTCGACCTGATGGTCGAGAATGCCGATGACCTTGCCGCCATCCTGACCGCCGAAATGGGCAAGCCTCTGGCCGAGGCCAAGGGCGAGGTTCTGTATGGCGCCTCTTTCATCGAATGGTTCGGCGAAGAGGCCAAGCGCGTCTATGGCGAGACGATCCCCGGTCACCAGCGCGACAAGCGCATCACGGTCCTGAAACAGCCGATCGGTGTGGCGACCTCCATCACCCCGTGGAACTTCCCCAACGCCATGATCGCCCGCAAGGTCGGCCCGGCGCTGGCTGTGGGCTGCGGCATGGTCGCCCGTCCGGCCGCCGAAACCCCGCTTTCGGCGCTGGCCATGGCCGTCCTGGCCGAACGTGCCGGCGTGCCGAAAGGGGTGTTCTCGGTCATCACCTCCTCGCGCGCCTCGGACATCGGCAAGGAATTCTGCGAAAACCCGCGCGTGCGGAAACTGACCTTCACCGGCTCCACCGAAGTGGGCCGCATCCTTCTGCGTCAGGCCGCCGATCAGGTGCTGAAATGCTCGATGGAGCTGGGCGGCAACGCGCCCTTCATCGTGTTCGATGATGCCGACCTTGATAAGGCGGTTGAGGGCGCGATGATCTCCAAGTTCCGCAACAACGGCCAGACCTGCGTCTGCGCCAACCGCATCTATGTGCAGGCGGGCGTCTATGATGCCTTTGCCGAGAAACTGGCCGCGGCGGTGAAAAAGCTGAACGTGGGCGACGGGTTGAAGGACGGCACCACCACCGGCCCCTTGATCAACAAGGACGCCGTGGACAAGGTGCAAGAGCATATCGCCGATGTCCTGTCGGGCGGCGGCAAGGTGCTCACGGGTGGCAAGGGCCATGCCTTGGGCGGCACCTTCTTTGAACCCACCGTTCTGACCGGCGTGACCAATGACATGAAGGTCGCGACCGAGGAAACCTTTGGTCCCGTCGCCCCCTTGTTCAAGTTTGAGACGGAAGAAGAGGTCATTCAGCTGGCCAATAACACCATCTTCGGGCTGGCCTCTTACTTCTACGCCCGCGATATCGGCCGCATCACCCGCGTGCAAGAGGCGCTGGAATACGGCATGGTCGGCGTGAACACCGGCCTGATTTCCACCGAAGTCGCGCCCTTTGGCGGGGTCAAGCAATCCGGCCTTGGCCGCGAAGGCAGCCACCATGGGATCGAAGATTACATGGAAATGAAATACGTCTGCCTGTCGATCTGATCGGCATGATATCATGCGAAGCGGGGCCCTCGGGCCCCGTTTTCTTTTGCCACGGCTGCGCTTAACCTGTCCGCAAATCAGGGGAGGAACGGGCAATGCGCATAGCAGTCGTCACCGGGGCCGCAGGCGGCATGGGGCGGGCGATTTCGGATCGGTTGATCGAGGACGGTTTGCAGGTGGTGGGCGTCGATATCGACGGCCCGGCCCTTTTGGCCATGGCTGCCGACCGGGACCGTTTTCATCCCGAGGTTTGCGATCTGACCGATGCCGATGCAATCGCTGATCTCTTTGACCGCATCACCGACCGTTTTGGCGGGGTGGATGCTTTGGTCAACAATGCCGGCACCTGCTTTATGTCCGATTTCCCGAACATCCCCGCACATGAGCTTGACCGCCAGATGGCGATTAACTTTTCATCCGCCTTTCATTGCTGCCAACAGGCGGTGAAGGCGATGGAGGGGCGGCCCGGTGTGCGCAAGATCGTCAATATCTCGTCCAACGGGGCCTATAACTTTGATGTCTTTGACCCGCCGCATTACCGCGCCTCAAAGGCCGCGATGGATACGCTGACCAAAGACCTTGCCCGACGCTATGCCCGCGACAAGATCGCCTGCAACTCGATCGCGCCCGCGATGACGGAAACGCCCTTGTTCAACGTCTTGACCGAAGATGTGCTGGCCCGCGCCATTTCGGCCATGCCCCATGGGGCTGCCATGCAGCCCGAACAGATTGCCGGATGGGTGGGCTTCCTGATCTCGCCCATGGGGGATGTCTCCTCGGGCAATGTCATCATCCTGAACCAAGGGCGGGACGTGCGGTGAGGCGCCGATTTCTGGCACAGAAATCGGTCCGGAGTTTGTGCCAAACTCCGGCGCGGGGCGGAGAGGGCGGATGAAGGTCACCATTCACAAGCTATTCGAATATCTTTTGGAAACCGCAGGCGAAGAGCCGCCCGAATGCGTTTTGGGCTTTTCACTCTCGCAGTCGCCCACCGTGGGCGAGTTTTTGCCCGATCTGTCGCCCGATCTGGTGCTGGACTGGAACGGCGTCAGCTTTCAGGGCCTGCCTGCCTTGCGCGAGCGGGTGATCGCGCAGGCTGGGCTTGCGGGGCTGTGCAGCGCCGAGGATGTCTTGATCACCGCAGGCGCGGCCGAGGCGAATTACCTGTGCTTTCGCCAGCTTCTCTCGCCCGGCGACCAGATCGTGACCGAAGCCCCCGGCTGGCCACAGGCCGCCGTGATGGCGCGCGGCATCGGGGCCGATCTGCGGCTGGTCAAGCGGCGCGAGGAAAACGGCTGGCGGCTGGATCTGGACGTCTTGGCCGCCGCCGTCACGCCCAAGACGCGGCTCATCTTCCTGTCGAACCCGAACAACCCCACCGGGCAACTTTTGACCGAGGCCGAGTTGCACCGGATTGCGGCGATTGCGGACAAGGTCGGTGCTTGGTTGATCGTGGATGAGGTCTATGCCGGGCTGGAATGGGAGGGCGCGCGCGCCCCCTCTATCGCCGGGATTTATGAGCGCGGCATCACCACCGGGTCGGTCTCCAAGGGGCTGGGGCTGCAAGGGCTGCGCACCGGCTGGCTGATTTGCCGGGATCGGCAGATGGTGATGGATGCGGTGATCCTGCGCGAAAATTCGTCCGAGATCATGAATATCTTGGGCGAACATATCGCCGAAATCGCGCTGCGCCCGGAACGGCTGACCCCCGCGCTTGACCGGGCCCGGGCCGCAGGGGCCGCGACCTTGGCCGAGCTTGACGCCTTCATCTTAGGCCAGCCGCGTCTGTCCTGGGTGCGCCCGCAGGCCGGGCTGATCGGGCTTGCCCGGCTGGAGGGCGAGGAGGCCGAGCCCTTTGCCCGCCGCCTGCTGGCCGCGCCCTATCGCACCTTTTTGTTGCCCGGCACCGCCTATGACGAACCGGCCCATATCCGGCTGGGCGTTGGTGGGGGCGCTGCGGTGCGGCTGGACGAGGGGCTTGCGCGGTTGGCCACCTGTCTGGCTGCCGGGCCGGGCTAAGGCTGTTTCACCCTTTGGTTTAGGCCGCCTTTGCCGCCGTTATCGCCTATCAGCGCCGCGATTTTGCTTAGCGATGCCTGTGGCCTGCATCTTTCGGTCATCCCTTGGCGGTTGGGTCATTCCCCCCACCGCCCCGAACCGAAAGGATGATCCAAATGCTGCCAAAGCTTAACACCGCCGCCGTCGCCGCTGTCACGACCCTCTCTATCGCCCTTGGTGCCGCCTCACCCGCTGCGGCTTGGGGGCAGCGCGAGCAAGACACGCTCAAAGGTGCTGTCGGCGCGCTGGTTCTAAAGGCGATCATTGACGACGCCCGCCGCGACCGAGCACCGATCTACCATGAGGCCCCCGCGCCGATCTATCACCCCGCACCGATTTACCGCGCTGATCCCGTGCCGCAGCATCCGCGCTATGACCATGGCCACAGCAAACCGAAGGCCCAATCGATCTATCACACCCCCGTGGCGCGTGCCTTTAACAGCTATTCGCGCGCCGAGCGGCGGCTCATACAGCGCCGGCTGGCCCATTGGGGCTATTACCGGGGCGGGATTGACGGGGCATTCGGTCCCGGCACCTATTCCGCCGTGCTCGCCTATGCCCGCGATCAGGGGCAGGGGCGCAATCTGGGCACCACAGCCGGGGCTTTTGGCATCTATGACGGGCTGATCTACTAAGACCGGCGTGGCGCGGGTCTAGCCCAAGGCGCGCGCCAGATCCTCGATCAGATCCTCGGGGTCTTCCAGCCCGACCGAGAGGCGAAACAGCCCCTCGCCCGCCCAATCGCGATAGCGCGCCAGCGCCGCACCTTGCATCCGGAAGGTCGAGGTCTGGATCTCCTCGGTCGGGATCAGCACGCAGATCGACCGCTGATGCCCCAGCGAAAAGGCATAGTGGATCACCCGCAGCCGCTCGGCCAGGGCCTGAGACATGGCCTGCGGATCGGCGGTCTGAAAGGCAATCATGCCGCCGGGCAGCGCCATCTGCGCCTTGGCCAGCCCATGCTGGGGGTGGCTGGGCAGGCCGGGATAGATCACGCGGGTGACCTTCGGATGCGCCTCAAGCCAGCTTGCCAGACGCTGAGCAGTGGCCGAGGCGGTGCGGATGCGCGGATAAAGCGTGTCGATCCCGCGCAGGATCAGCCAGGCATTCTGGGCCGAGAGCGTCGCGCCAAGATAAACGCCCGCCCGCGCCCGCAAGGCGGAAATCAGCGCCTTGCGCCCGATCACCGCCCCGCCAAGCGCATCGCCATGGCCGTTGATGAATTTCGTCAGCGAATGGATCACCAGATCGACACCCAGCTCCAAAGGCCGGGTGATGACGGGGGTGGCCAGCGTGCTGTCCACCGACACAAGCGCGCCCGCCTCATGGGCCAGCGCCGACAGGGCCGCCAGATCGGTCAGCCGCAGGATCGGGTTGCAGGGGCTTTCGGCATGGATCAGCCGGGTGTTGGGCCGCAGCGCCGCGCGGGTGGCCTCAAGGTCCGACAGGTTGACCGGGGTAACCTCGATCCCAAGGTCGGGCAGGATGCGGTTGGCCAGCTCAAAGGCCCCGGCATAGCAGACCTCCGACACGATCAGATGATCGCCCGCCTTCAGAAGGCCAAGGAAGGTGGCCGCAATGGCGGCCACGCCGGTGGCGGTGGTCAGCGCATCCTCGGCCCCCTCAAGGGCCGCGAGCCGCGCCTCCAGTGCGCGGGTGGTGGGGTTGGTCCAGCGGGCATAGAGAAACGGCAGATCGGCCAGATCGGCGCCTTCGGCGGAAAATCCGGCCGAGCCGGGGGCAAAGACATTGTTCACCGACATCGAGATATCGGGCTGGATCGCACCCGTCACCGGATTGGGCGTGAGACCGCCGTTCAGCGCCCGGGTCGCCGGGCGCAGCTCGCCCTCTGGCTGGCGCGCGGGGGCTGGGTTCGGTTTGTGAAAGAGTTCCATCCGCGGCCTCTTCTAAGGATCATCCCTCTTTCGGCCAGTTTGTCGGAAAAAGGAAGATGGCTCCTCGCAGGCCCTTGGCCGCTCGTCGCAGCGGCCAAGCAAAACGGCCCAAAGCCGGGGGCTTTGGGCCGCATCGTCTGGCTCGTTTGCCGTTCTCAGACCTCGGTGGTCTGAACGGTTTTGCCTTCGATTGCGGGGGCCTCGGTGGGGCCAAGGCGGCTGATCTCAATCCGGCGGGGCTTCATCGCCTCGGGGATTTCGCGCAAGAGATCAATGTGCAGCATGCCATGTTCATGCACCGCGCCCGACACTTTCACATGATCGGCCAGCGCAAAGCGCCGTTCAAAGGCACGCGTAGCAATGCCCCGGTGCAGATAGGTCTTTTCGCCGGTTTCAGGGGCCTTGCGCGCGGTCACCACCAAGGCGGCATCCTTCACCTCAACCGACAGCTCGTCAGGGGTAAAGCCCGCAACGGCGATCGAGATGCGATAGGCATCTTCGGCGGTCTTTTCAATGTTATAAGGCGGATAGGTCGGCTGGGCCACATCGGCCGTCAACGCGCGATCCATCAGGTCAGCGATGCGGTCAAAGCCAACAGTCGCACGATAGAGGGGGGCAAAATCAAAGCTACGCATGGTCATCCTTTCAAAGCGATGGTCAGGCGTCCGCCCCGTTATCGGGCACGGACAAGAGGAACGCCCCAGCCCATCATGGCACCGGGGACAAGACTGATCTGGGAAGCCACTTGCCGGATTTCAAGGCCCTGAGCGCAGGGGCACTGAAGGGGGCAAAGCCAATGCCTTAGGGCGAGACGAATTTCGCGCCGCCTGCCTGTCCACCGGACAAGACCCGCACCTTGCCGCGTCCCAGCACGGACCCGCTCGCGCGGTCCAATTCGGCCCGCAGATCATCCAGCCGATGGGTCAAAACCGTGCCAAGCGCCACGCTCTCGCCCTCGACATCGGCCTTGGCCGAGACCACCGAGACGATCTTCATTTCCCCATCACGCAGCGCAAAGATCGGCGCACCCGAGGAGCCAAAATCCACCTCGCAGGAAAACACCACGATATCGGGCGCGCGGTCCAGCACATGGCAGGTTTCTTGCAGGCTGGGCGCCTCGGCGCGGTCCTGCGCATAAGAGACCACGCCCACCTTGTCGCCGCGACCGGGGCGGCTGTCGGTGCCAAAGGGGGTGATCTGGGGCAGGCGGATGGGTTGGTCCAGCGCGATCAGCGCCAGATCAAAGGCCACGCGGTCCAAACTTTCGGCCCCGGCATAAATGTAATCAGGATGCGCGACCGAACTGCGCACGCCGCGATAGGCCTCAGCCCGGCCATTGCGCCAACCGGCCAGAAATTCGATGTCGCGGTCGTCGATCCGCGCGCCGGTTTCCTTGTCAAACAGACAATGTGCGGCGGTCAGCACCAGATCGGGCGCAATCAGCGCCCCGGTGCAAAACCCGCGCAACCCAAGGTTCAGCCGCCCCACCGCCTGCCAATCCTGTCCGGCATCCGAGGTTTCAAGACTGACCAAGCCAGTTTCATCGGCCAAGGCGAGAGAAGGCCACAGCGCCAAACACAGGCTGGCGAAAAGGGCAGGGCTTCGTCTGGCGGGCATTCGGGGCAACTCGCGGGGCAACTCGTTGGTGAAGATCACAAGATATTTTCGCAATGCGGCAATTCTTTGTCGCCCCTTCTGGCGGCCTCTTCAAATCCGCTTAGGCCCGCCCAGCTGCGGATGATAGCAGCAAAGGATCAATCCCCATGGCCCGAAGCGCCGCGGTCCATTTGCCAGAATCGTCTTCGGCAAAAACCAAGGCGGCATCCGCCTCGGCGGTCAGCCAGTCATTTCGGGCAATCTCGGCCTCCAACTGACCCGGACCCCAGCCCGAATAACCCAAGGCCAGCAAAGCCCGATGCGGGCCCATGCCGCGCGCCAGCGCCTCAAGCACATCCAGCGTCGCGGTCATGCCAAAGCCGCCCTCGATCCGCATCGTCGTTGGGCCGCCGTGATAATCGCGGCTGTGCAGCACAAAGCCGCGCCCACGTTCCACCGGGCCACCGAAATGCACGGCAATATCGCGCCCCTCAGGCGCACGGGGGATCTTCAGATGATCCAAGAGCCCGCCAAATGTGACCTCTTCGACGCGCTTGTTCACGATGATGCCCATCGCGCCCTCATCAGAATGGGCGCAGATCAGGATGACGCTTTTTTCAAAACGCGGATCGCCCATCCCGGGCATGGCCACCAGAAATTTCCCCGTCAGTTGCATGCCAGCCCGCTTTGGTGATTCGACGCGTGTCGCCGATGCCTCAACTTTGGGACGGTGTTGGTTTGCGCTCAAGTGACAGTTTGTTGCAGCGGTTTGACCGGAACGTGATTTCCATTGCGACGAGGGATGCCTAAATAAAGCAGCATGAGAAAAACCGCCCTGATCCTTGCCACGCTTTTGGCCCCGCTTGCGGTGGCACAACCTGCCATGGCTTTGACGCAGGAGGATCTCTTGCAGGCCCAGCTTTTGCCGGGTTGGCAGTTGGAGGATGGGCATCACATGGCGGGCTTGTCCTTGGCGCTTGCGCCGGGGTGGAAAACCTATTGGCGCAGCCCCGGTGAGGCGGGTATTCCCCCGCAATTCGACTGGTCCGGCTCGCAAAACGTCAAGGCGGTGCATGTGCATTGGCCGAGCCCGGTGGTTTTTCATACCAACGGAATGCAGACCGTCGGCTATGACGGTGCCGTGGTCCTGCCGCTTGAGGTGGTGCCAGAGGTGCCGGGCCAACCTGTTGTGCTGCGTGCCCATGTGGATATGGGCATTTGCAAAGACATTTGCCTGCCGGCCGAGGTCTTGGTGTCGGCTGAACTCATCGCGCCGGGTCTTGACCAAGGCGGAATTCGCGCGGCGCTGAAAGCACGGCCCAAAACGGCGGCACAGGCCGGGGTCGGGCGGGTGTCTTGTGTGGTTGAGCCGATTGCCGATGGGCTGCGTGTGACCGCCTCGGTTGAGATCGCGGCGCAAAGCGGCCAAGAGGCGGTGGTGGTGGAACCCTCCGATCGCGCGATCTGGGTGGGAGAGGCGGTGACCACGCGCAATGAAGGCATGTTGATCTCGGTTGCCGACATGGTCGCGCCGTCTGGCACCCCCTTTGCGCTGGATCGCTCTGGCTTGCGCTTGACGGTGCTGGGCGGCCAGCGGGCGGTGCAGATTGACGGCTGCCCTGCGCCCTAAGCATTTGTAAAAACGGAACTTGCGGAAAATCTGGCGCTATGTTCGCGCCCGCAGCCGCGATTGCAGTGACAACAGATCGGCCCAAGCCTCACGCTTGGCAATCGGGTTTCGCAACAGATAGGCGGGGTGGACCATGGGCAGCATCGGCTTGCCCAATGCCGTGGTCCAATTGCCCCGCGCGCGCATCACGCCTTTTTGCCCGGTCAGCGCAAACAAAGGGATATTGCCCATCACCACAATCACCTGCGGATCCATCAGCGCGATGTGACGCTCGACAAAGGGGCGCATCATGGCAATTTCATCGGGCTCCGGGTCGCGGTTGCCGGGGGGGCGCCATGGCAAGACATTGGTGATATAGATCGCGGCCTCTGGCTCGGCGGCGCTGCGTGACAGACCAATGGCGGCAAACATGCGGTCCAAAAGCTGGCCCGCGCGGCCCACAAAGGGGCGGCCCTCGATGTCCTCGTCGCGCCCCGGTGCCTCGCCCAATATCAGCACCCGCGCCGCCGGGTTGCCATCGGCAAAGACGGTGTTGCGCGCGCCTTTTTTCAAATCGCACAGATCGAACCCGGCGATGATCTCGCGCAGTGCGGGCAGCGATGTGGCGCGGCCCGCAGCGGCACGCGCCGCCTCGACGGCATCGACCTGTGGCAGCGTGGGGGCCGCCACCGCCACCGCTTTGGCCGCCATCGCAGGCGCGGCTGGGGCGGCCGGTGCACGCACCGTCTCGGCCAGATCATAGCGATTGATCGGCGCTTCGCCGATCACCTCATCGACGCCCAGATCGACATGCCACGCCAAGGCCGCCAAACTGGCCTGCCAATCGCCCGCAATGTCATCCGTGATTCCCATGCCAAGACCCTAGGCCGCAGGCCGTTTTCCCACAACCCGGCTTGCCGCCTGCGCATGGGCTTTCTATAAGCCGGGCATCATCTGCCTTGGGGGACGTTCATGACCACCTTCCGCGCCCGTCATCTTCTTGGCATCGAGCAGTTGTCCCCCGCCGAGATCACCACCGTTCTGGATCTGGCCGATCGCTATGTCGATCTCAACCGCCGCACCGTGAAACAGTCCGACGCGCTGGCGGGGCTGACGCAGATCAACATGTTCTTTGAAAACTCCACCCGCACGCAGGCCAGCTTCGAACTCGCGGGCAAGCGGCTCGGGGCCGATGTGATGAACATGTCGGTGGCCTCGTCTTCGGTGAAAAAGGGCGAGACGCTGATTGACACCGCGATGACGCTGAACGCCATGCACCCCGATCTTCTGGTGGTGCGGCATGGGGCATCGGGGGCGGTGAATTTGCTCGCGCAAAAGGTCGATTGCGCGGTTCTGAACGCGGGCGACGGGCGGCATGAACACCCCACGCAGGCGCTTTTGGATGCCCTGACCATCCGCCGCGCCAAGGGCCGCATCCAGCGCCTGACCGTAGCAATCTGCGGCGACATCGCCCATTCCCGCGTGGCGCGGTCAAACCTGATCCTCTTGAACAAGATGGAAAACCGCATCCGTCTGATCGCGCCCCCCACCCTGATGCCCGCAGGCGTGGGCGAGTTCGGCTGTGAGCTTTACGACGATATGCGCGCGGGGCTGGAAGGCGCGGATGTGGTGATGATGCTGCGGCTTCAGAAAGAACGCATGGACGGCGGCTTTATCCCGTCTGAACGCGAATACTACCACCGCTATGGGCTGGACGCTGAAAAGCTGTCTTTCGCGAAACCCGATGCCATCGTCATGCACCCCGGCCCGATGAACCGCGGGGTCGAGATCGACGGCGAGATTGCCGATGACATCAACCGCTCGGTCATTCAGGATCAGGTGGAGATGGGCGTGGCCGTCCGCATGGCTTGCATGGACCTTCTCGCACGCAACCTGCGCGCCGAACGTGGGGCCAAGGCGGCGGGGGTGATGGTATGAACGCGCCCCGCGAAGAGGCCTCGCAGAGGCACGATGAGCATGTCTAAGATCACCCGTGACCCCCTCCTTGGCCGCGAGGTCAACCTTGATCCCGGCGAAAAACTGGTCACCACCTTTCGCCCCGATCTTGCCAGCTATTGGCGGGGCCATGCGATGATGTCTTTGGTGGCGGGCGTGATCGCCGGAGTGGCGCTTGTCTATGGTGGCAATGCCGCGCCTTGGGTTGGCCCGGTCGGGGCCGTTTTGGCCATTGGCCTGCGTGCCGCCTACCTGAAATCCGAAGTGATGGCCGAAGAGTGGAAGCTGACCAACCGCCGCCTGATCGGCCCCGCTGGCCGCATCGCGCCCCTGTCCAGTCTGCAAATGGCCCGACCTTTTCTTGGGGCGGTGCAATTGGTGATGGCGGGGGGCGACAAACACCTGATCAAATATCAGGCCGATCCGGCGGCCACCGTCGCGGCCATTGAAAAAGCCAAGGCAGGCAAAAGATGACCCCCGATCCCAACCGCAAGCCAACCAAAGACGAAATGCGCGCAGGCGGCAAAGTGGCCGCCGCTGTCTTGGTCTTTCTGGGGCTGTTTACCCTTGTTTTGGTGTGGATGAGTTGACCGATGCGCCTGCTTTCCTCTTTCCTACGACCGTCCGAAAGGGCCTGACATGATCCTGCATTTCGAAAACGCCCGTCTGATCGACCCCGAGGCGGGCAGCGACAGCCTTGGCAGCCTCACGGTCAAGGGTGGTCAGATCGTGGCGCGCGACGGGGCAGCGCCGAAAGGCGCCGAGGTGGTGGACTGCGGCGGCCAGTGCCTTGCGCCGGGGATCGTGGATTGGGGCGTCAAGATTGGTGAGCCGGGCGAGCGGCACCGGGAATCCTTCCGCTCGGCCGGGCTTGCAGCGGCGGCGGGGGGCGTGACGACGATCATCGCGAGACCTGACACGACGCCCGCCATCGACACCCCCGAAACGCTGGAATTCGTGACCCGCCGCGCCGGTGAGGCCCCGGTCCGCATCCGCCACATGGCCGCGCTGACCAAGGGCCGCGCAGGCCGCGAGATGACCGAGATCGGCTTTCTTCTCGATGCCGGTGCCATCGCCTTTTCCGATGTGTTCCATGTGGCCGAAAACACCAAGGCCCTGTCGCGCGCCATGACCTATGCCCGCTCGCTCAACGCGCTGATCGTCGGCCACCCGCAGGAACCGGGGCTGTCCGCCGGGGCCTCGGCCACAAGCGGCAAGTTCGCCTCGCTGCGTGGCCTGCCCGGTGTCTCGCCCATGGCCGAACGCATCGGCCTTGACCGTGACCTCGCGCTGGTCGAGATGACCGGCGCGCGCTGGCATGTCGATCAGGTGACCACCGCCCGCAGCCTGCCCGCGCTGGCCCGCGCCAAAGAGGCGGGGCTGGATGTGACGGCGGGGATTTCCATTCACCACCTGACGCTGAACGAATTCGACGTCGGCGATTATCGCACCTTCTTCAAGTTCACCCCGCCCCTGCGGTCGGAAGAGGATCGGTTGGACATGGTGCAGGCGGTGGCCGATGGGCTGATCGACGTGATCGGCAGTTTCCACACGCCCGCCGACGAGGAGTCCAAGCGCCTGCCCTTTGAAGAGGCCGCTTCGGGTGCGGTGGGCCTGCAAACGCTCTTGCCCGCCGCGCTGCGGCTCTATCACGCCGGGCATCTCGACCTGCCGACGCTGTTCCGCGCGCTGGCGCTGAACCCCGCGCGCCGTCTTGGCCTGCCCCAAGGGCGGCTGGCCGAAGGCGCGCCCGCCGATCTGGTGCTTTTCAACCCCGACACGCCCTTTGTGCTGGACCGCTTTGCGCTCTTGTCCAAGTCGAAGAACACACCCTTTGACGGCGCGCGGCTCGAAGGTAAGGTGCTGGCCACCTATGTCGCTGGCCAACAGGTTTATGAGGCGCGCTGAATGCCCGAAATTGTCACTTCGCCGGTCCTGCTGATCCTTGTCGGGGCCTTGGGCTATCTCTTGGGCTCGGTGCCCTTTGGCATCGTCATCACCCGCGCCTTGGGCCTTGGCGATTTGCGCGCCATCGGGTCGGGCAATATCGGTGCAACCAATGTTCTGCGCACCGGGCACAAGGGGGCCGCACTGGCGACGCTTCTCCTTGATGCGGGAAAGGGCGCGATTGCGGTGCTGATTGCGCGGCTTTTGGTGGGCGAGGATGCGGCGCAACTGGCGGGTGGCATGGCCTTCTTGGGCCATCTGTTCCCGGTTTGGCTGGGCTTCAAGGGCGGCAAGGGGGTGGCAACCTTCCTTGGCACGCTGATCGCGCTGGCATGGCCGGTGGGCCTTGCCGCCTGCGCCACTTGGGCGGTCACAGCGGCCATTACCCGCATCTCGTCGCTGTCAGCGCTGGTTGCGGCGGCGCTGTCGGGCCTTTGGTGCTTTGTCTTCGACCGGGGCGATGTGCTGATCCTGACCTTTGCCCTGATGGTGCTGGTCTATATCCGGCACTGGCCCAACCTCAAACGCATCAAGGCCGGGACAGAACCGAAGATCGGGCAGAAAAAGGCGGGCTAACCCCGCCCTTCGTTACTGAATGGTCACGCCGTTCAACAGCCGCTTCAGAACCGCGAACTGATAAACGATCAGCGCAAGGCCCAAGGTCACGATCGTCAACAAAACCCAGATGATCGCATGGCCGATGATGCTGGCCAGATCGACATCGACATGCAGCCTGCCCACCACCTCACCCGAGGGGCCGATCAGCGTGGTGCGGTTGATCGGGGCCTTCAGCAGGTAATAGGGCATCACGAACAGCCCAAGACCCAAGGTCACAATTGAGATCAACAGCCACAGGATGACCGTGCCGATCCCTTCGGAAACGGAAAAATCACAAGACAGCCGATGGCCGGTGGGAATGGCGGGGATCATAAAAACTCCTGAGCATAAACAAGTTGTTGCTCGGGTTTACCCCGCCATGCCGCCGCGTCAAGCGTTGAGCCTGAAGGTCACGGCCCTAAAGGCTGGCCGCTTCATAGATCCGGCCCAGATCACCGCCCCAGTCGCCGTGATACAGCTCCAGCCAGCGATCCGCCTGCACCTTTCCGGCCTTCAGTGACGCCACCAGCGGCGCAAGATAGCGCTCTTCGCCAAGCCCCCGCGCGGCAAGGCCCGCATGCGACAGACCCACAGCCGCCCGCGCCAGATCGGCCAGCTTCACGCCGTTTGCCTGCCCCGCCAGCGCCGAAACCGAGGCCGCCACTCGCAACCCCTCGCGCGTTTCGGCGTCAAAACTCCTGACCAGATCCCAAGCCGCATCCAGCGCGGTCTGGTCATACATCAACCCCACCCAGAAGGCGGGCAGCGCATTGATATGCGCCTGATCGCCGCAATCGGCGCCGCGCATCTCGATGTATTTCTTGACGCGTGCCTCGGGGAACACGGTCGTCATATGGTCGGCCCAATCGGAAAGTGTGGGCTTTTCACCCGGCAGCGCGGGCAATTCGCCCTTCAGGAAATCGCGGAACGACTGGCCAAGCGCGTTGATATAGGTGCCGTCGCGATAGACGAAATACATTGGCACATCCAAGACCCAATCGACATAGCGCTGAAAGCCCATGCCGTCCTCAAACACCCAAGGCAACATGCCGGTGCGGCTGGCATCCAGATCGCGCCAGATGCGCGAGCGCCAGGATTTATGGCCATTCACCTTGCCGTCAAAGAAGGGGGAAGAGGCAAAAAGCGCGGTCGCCACCGGTTGCAACGCCAGCGCCACGCGCAGCTTTTTCACCATGTCCGCCTCAGAGGCGTAATCAAGGTTCACCTGCGTGGTCGAGGTGCGATACATCATCTGCGTGCCGTGGCTGCCGACCTTTTGCATATAGCCGGTCATCAGCCGATAGCGGCCCTTGGGCATCACCGGCATGGTCTCATGGCTCCACTCAGGCGCGGCCCCGATCCCCATGAAGCGGATGCCAAGGGGCGCGGCAATCGACGAAAGCTCGTCCAGATGGGTCTGCAATTCGGCAGCAACTTCGTGCAGGTTCGACAGCGCCGCGCCGGAAAGTTCAAACTGCCCGCCCGGTTCCAGGCTGATGTTCGCGCCCTTGCGCGTCAGCCCGATGACATTGTCGCCCTCGCGCAGAGGGGTCCAGCCGAAACGCTCCTCAAGCGCTTGAAACAGCGTCGAAATTGACGCCTCACCCGCATAGGGCAGGGGCGCGCGGTTGGCGGTGAGCCAGCCGAATTTCTCATGCTCGGTGCCAATGCGCCACTGGTCACGGGGCTTGCAGCCCGATTCCATATATTCAGCAAGCTGCTCGAACCGCTCGATCGGGCCACCGCCGGACTGGGGAATCGACATCTGGGGGCCTCATCTCATCATTGCCGTCAAGGTTGCTAGACCTGCTGCCCTTTGCGTCCTAAGTCAAGGCGCAGAGGACACCAAGTGCCGCGATCTCTGTGCGCAAATGCAGATGACAGGATGATGACGGCAATCGGGGCTGCGCCCTATCTCGTGACGGGGCTTAGGCAACCAGACCTTTGCCCTTGCGATGCCAGATCAGCACCATATCGGGCCGATCTGCCAGCCTAAGCGTGCTGCCATGGGCCGCGGCGGTCGGGGTCAGCGCCGACAACAGCGCGGCCATGTCCAGCCCCGGCAGGGTGGTGAACCCATCATAGAGCGCCTCAGCCCCCGTCGCATCCACCGGGATCAACAACAGCTGCCCGTCGCGCTGCTTCAACCGCCAAACCCGCCGCCCGCGCAGCGTCATCAGCCGCAACTCCACCAGATCAGACAGCGAGATTGAACCCCCAAGGTTCGGCCCGAAATAGCGGACCTCGCCTTCGATCACCTCCACCACACCGGGGGCGGCGATGGTTTGGGCAAAGCGCATCCGACGCAAGGCAGACAGGCCCCAACCGGCGGCCAGCGCTATAAGCGCAAGGCCGATGGTCAACAAGATCGGGCCGCCACGGGTTGCTGTCCACAGGCCAAAGCCCGCAAGGCAAAGCGCCAGCATCACCTCGCGCCAGCGCGCCAAAAGGGCCAGCGCCTCGGGGCGGATCATGCCCAATCCCCCACCGCCCTTTGCCACATCACCACCGCCGCCAAGGCGGCGGTTTCCGCCCGCAAGATGCGGGGCCCGAGCGACAGGGGGCGCACAAAAGGCAAAGCGCGCAGACGGGACTTTTCATCTTCGGAAAAGCCCCCCTCCGGGCCGATCAGAATGGCCGCAGGCCCCGCGACGAGTGCCGAAGGCATCGAGGAGCCGCGCGCAAGGCTTTCATCGGCCCAAAACAACACCCGCCCCTCAGGCCAGTTGGCCAAGGCCCGGTCCAAGGGCTGCAAATCCTCCACCGCCGGCACAAAGGTGGCCCCGCATTGCTCGGCCGCCTCCACCGCATGGGCGGTTTGCTTGTCCACCCGCCAGCGCTCCGAATTCATATGGCGCGTGGCCACCGGCATAAGCCGCGCCACCCCCAACTCCACCGCCTTTTCCACAATAAACGCGGTGCGGTCCTTTTTGACCGGCGAGAACATCAGCCACAGATCGGGCGGCATCACCTGCGGCGCGGTCTGGCTCTGACAGATCGCAATCCCCTGCCGCTTGCCCGCCTCGGCCACCTCGGCCCGCCACTCGCCATCGCGCCCGTTGAAGAGCGCTACAGCCGCCCCCTTGCCCAGCCGCATCACGTTGAACAGGTAATTCGCCGCATCCGGCCCGATGGCCACGGCTTGCCCCGCGCCCAAGGGCTGATCTACATACAGGCGGACTTTTGGCTTTTCCATGGACACAAACCTATGACCGACGCGCCGAAAACGCCAGAGCCTGCCGCACCCGTGGCCGACGCGCCAAAGGGCAATTGGGTTGATCGCTTCGCCCCCCGCGCGACCGTGCCCTATCTGCGCCTTAGCCGGGCTGATCGGCCCATCGGGACATGGCTTTTGTATATCCCCTGCCTGTGGGGCGTGGCGCTGGCGGCTATGGCCGACCGTTTCACCTTGTGGGATCTGTGGATCGTCTTGTCTTGCGGGCTGGGGGCCTTCTTGATGCGCGGGGCGGGCTGCACATGGAATGACATCACCGACCGCGAGTTTGATGCCGCCGTCGCGCGCACCCGCTCGCGCCCCCTTCCGTCGGGGCAGGTCACGCTGCGCGCGGCCCTTGTCTGGATGGTGGTGCAGGCATTGATCGCGGCGCTGATTCTGCTCAGCTATAACTGGCTGGCCATCGGCCTAGGGGTGGCCTCGGTGGCGCTGGTGCTGATCTATCCCTTTGCCAAACGCTTTACCTGGTGGCCTCAGGCGTTTTTGGGGCTGGCCTTCAACTGGGGTGCTGTGCTGGCCTATGCGGCCCATGCTGGCCATGTCGGGCTGCCTGCGCTGTTTCTTTACGCCGCGGGCATCAGCTGGACGCTTTATTACGACACGATCTATGCCCATCAGGACAAGGAAGACGACGCGCTGATCGGCGTGAAATCCACCGCGCGGCTGTTCGGCGCGCGCTCGCGCCAATGGCTGTGGGGGTTCATGGCGCTCACGCTCATTCTGGCCAGCGCGGCCATCATCACCACCCCCGCAACGGGAGTTTGGCCGCCTTTGGTGGCCTTGGCCGGGGTCTGGGCCTTTGGCTGGCACATGGCGTGGCAGATGCAGCGGCTGAAACTCGACGATCCTGCCTCTTGCATGGTGATCTTTCGAACCAACCGCGATGCGGGGCTGTTGCTTGGGCTGTTTCTTGCCGCAGCTGCCGTCCTTTGATTGATCCCGCGCGGCGCGCCCGCTAAGGATCCGCAGTCGTTGATAGTGATGAATGGCCCTTCGCGCGTGAAAAAGCTGCCCACCCTTCACCTGACGCCCAAGTTGGCCACAGCATTGGCCTTTTTTGTGGCCGGCTTTCTGGCGCTTTTGATCTCATGGGCGTCGGTGCTTTTGGTTGAACGGCTGTCAGAGCGCGCGGTGCGCTCGGCCCTTTTGACCCAAGGGGTCACCTTTGCCACCGTCAATGCCGATGGTTTGCGCCTGCAACTCAGTGGCACCGCCGAGAACGAGGCCGCGCGTTACCGTGCCATCAATATCGCAGGCACTGTCGTGGACGCCGCACGCGTGCAGGATATGATGGAGGTGACCCCGGCCCGCGCCGTCGAGGCCCCGCGCTTTTCGCTGGAAATCCTGCGCAATGATGATGGGATCCAGTTGATCGGCCTGTTGCCCGAGGGCGAGATCAAAGACACGCTTTTGGCAGAGGCCGAGGCCCTCCAACCCGATACCCAGCTGCAAGACATGCTGGAAACCGCCGCCTATGCGCCGCCAGAAACATGGGGCCCGGCGCTGGATTTCGCCCGTAAGGCACTGGCGCTTTTGCCGCGGGCCAAGATCACGGTGGATGCCACCTCGGTGCGGATCAAGGCAATCGCCGCATCCGATGCGCAAAAGCGCAGCTTTGAGACCAGCCTTTCCACAGGCCAGCCCGAAGGTGTTCGGGTCAGCTATGAAATTTCAGCCCCCCGCCCGGTGATCACGCCCTTTACCTTGCGCTTTGTCATCGACGCCGAGGGGCCGCGCTTTGACGCCTGCGCCGCTGACACCGATCGCGCTCGGATGCGGATCGTGGCGGCCGCCACCGCTGCCGGGGCGGAGGGCACGCAAAACTGTGTCATCGGTCTTGGTGTGCCCACCCCGTCATGGTCAGAGGCCGCCGAGGCAGGCATTCGGGCGGTCGCCGCGTTGAAGATGGCCACCATCACCTTCAAGGATGCCGATGTCACGCTTGAGGCCCCGGCCAGCGTGCCGCAGGCCGAGTTTGATCGCGTGGTTGGCGAGTTGGAGGCCGCTCTGCCCCCAGTCTTTTCACTGACCGCCCGGTTGGAACGCGCAGAGAATGCGGCCCAAGGTCCGGCGGAATTTACCGCTGTTTTGGCCCCCGAAACCGGCCGGGTGGAATTGCGCGGCCGCTTGGCGGACGAATTGCAACGCAGCGCCGTTGACAGCTTTGCCAAAGCCGCCTTTGGCAGCACGAATGTGTATCAGGCCACTCGGTTGGATGCCGAATTGCCCGATGGCTGGCCGATCCGGGTGTTGGCAGGCCTGCGCGCGCTGTCCGAACTGGATCATGGTCGCCTTTTGGTGCGGGCCGATACTGTCGAAGTGTCGGGCCTGACAGGCTCGCAAACCACGCGGGCCCGAATCGCGCAGATTTTGTCTGAGAAATTGGGTGCCGGCCAAAGTTTCAAGGTGAACGTGACCTATGATGTCGCGCTTGACCCGGTTGCCTCATTGCCCACCCCCCAAGACTGTGTGTCAGGTGTGACGGCGGTTCTGGCCCAAAAGAAAATCACCTTCCCGCCCGGATCGGCCGAGATCGAGGCCGCAGCGGCCCCCGTCATGGCCGCGTTGGCCAAAGCACTTGAGCGTTGCGGCGGGGTCAGCATGGAGATTGGCGGCCATACGGATGCCCAAGGCTCCGAAGAGGGCAATCGCACCCTAAGCCAGGCCCGCGCCGAGGCGGTCTTGCTGGCCTTGCAGGGGCGGCAGGTGGACGTTTCCGCTTTGAAAGCGGTGGGTTACGGCGAATCGCGCCCCTTGGCCGACAATGGCACCGAAGAGGGGCGCGAAGCCAATCGGCGCATTGAATTCACGCTTTTGGGCGATGGGCGTGGTGGAGATGCTCCAGCGGCAGGCTCTGCGCCAGCCGAAGGCGCGGCGGCAGGATCTGGTCCTGATTTCTCGAATGACACCAGCCCTTCGGTTGCGCCAAAAGACATCACCCTGCGCCCCAAACGCCGCCCCAATGCCAGCCCCTAACCCGCAGATGCCACAGGTAAACCAATGAACCGCACGGAATTCATCATCGCCACGGCCTTTATTTTGCTGGCGGCTTTTGCCATGGGCTGGTTCACCTATTGGCTGATGCACCGCTTTACCCGAGTGGCCGGCGGCGACATGGGCGAGATGGACCGCTTGGCGCAATCGCTGCACGAGGCGGAAGAGGTGCGCGATCAGGCGATCATCTATCTTGAGCAGCGTGAGGCCGAGTTGATGAACCAAATCGCCCAGACCGAAGCCGAGCTGCGCGCGGCGATGGAGGGGTTGCGCGATGCGCGCCACGAGGCCGAAGAAATGCGCGCCTATATCGAACGGATGCACGCCAACGGCTGACCAAAGCGGTTGGTTCTGGCGACGATTTTTCGTCGAAAAATCGGGGTTGGGCTTTTGTCCGCGGGAGTGCTGCGCTAGCCATGGGCAAGGATGGAGGTCCAAATGGACATGCGCGCGATATTTGATCGGTTGATGGGATTTGACACGGTGTCGTCAAAGCCAAACATCGCCTTGATGCAGTTTGTCCAAGATCTGTTGTCGGATGCCGGGATTGAGGCGGTGTTGATCCGGGACCCCTTGGGCCACAAAGCCAACCTTTTCGCAACCGTCGGCCCCGAGGGGCAGGGGGGTGTCATGCTGTCGGGCCACACGGATGTGGTGCCGGTGGAAGGTCAGGTTTGGACGAAGCAACCCTTTGCATTGACAGAAGAAAACGGCAGGTATTATGGCCGTGGGGCCGCTGATATGAAGGGGTTTTGCGCGGTGGCGATTGCCACGATGCTGCAAGCTGCTAAGCGCCCGCTGAAAACTCCGCTGCATCTGGCCTTGTCCTATGACGAGGAAATTGGCTGCATGGGGGTGCGGTCTTTGGTGGATATGTTGGCGGCAGCACCGGTGCGGCCACGCTTTTGCATTGTGGGCGAGCCCACGGGGATGCAGGTGGCGACGGGGCATAAGGGCAAGGTCGCGCTTCGGGCGATTTGCACCGGTCGTGAGGGGCATTCGGCGCTGGCGCCGATGGCGCTGAATGCGCTGCATCTGGCGGCAGATTTCGTGCAATCGGTGCGGGCGTTGCAGGCGGATGTGGCGGCTAAGGGTTTGAAAGATGGGGATTATGATGTGCCCTATTCCACCATCCATGTTGGCAAGCTGAACGGGGGTGTGCAGGTTAATATCGTGCCGAACAGCGCTGTGATCGACTTTGAGATTCGTTCTGTCGCCGGTGAGGATGTGGCGGGGTTGATTGCGCGGCTGCGCGCGGCTGCCGAGGCGATTGTCGCCCCCTTGCGCGGGGAGTTTCCCGAGGCGGCGATCGTGATTGAAGAGTTGTGGGATTATCCCGGCCTTGGCACGCCGTCGAATGCGGAAGTTGTCAATTTCGTCAAGGGTTTGACCGGCGCGAATGGCACGATCAAGGTGGCCTTTGGCACCGAAGGTGGGCTGTTTGATGCCCGTTTGGGCATTCCCACGGTGATCTGTGGGCCGGGGTCTATGGCGCAGGGGCATAAGCCGGATGAGTATGTCACGGTTGAGCAGATGTCGCGCTGTGAGGCGATGATGCAGGCGCTTTTGAGCCGTTTGGAGGCTGGGATTTGAGGCGGCGGTCTTTGCGCGGGGCAACCTGCTGATTTCCCTCAAAAACCCCGTCTGATCCCCGTCGGTTTCGCGTCGGGTTTCTGTCCCGCATCCGTCGGGACAGGCGTCCGGGGGGCTGTCTGCCCCCCATCAGAGGCAATTGCGGGCAATTGCCTCTGCCCCCCGAGGATATTTGGGCCACATTGAAGGCAAAGCAGTTACGGCGCGGGCCTTGCCGCATCGGCCTCTTTGGCGCGGGACAAAAAGCCTGCCAAGGCGCGGCTGACGGTGGCGCTGGTGCCGGGGCGGTCGAGGGCGACAAAGGGCAGGGGGCGGCAGGCCTCCATCGCGGCGAGGCCGACGCGGGCGCTCAGGGCGCCGTTTACCACGCCTTCGCCAAAGCGGCGTGAGAGTTTGCCCAAGATGCCACCAGAGGCGACCGAGCCGATCAGATCATCGGCCAAGGCCAAGGCCCCGGCCCCCATAAGCGCGGTGAAGACCCGGCGCAGAAGCGCAAGGTTGCCAAATGTCGAGGCGCGGCCGCCGTAGATCTGGGCAAGGCGGCGGATCAGTTTCAGGTTCACGAATAGTGCGGTCGCCACATCGGCCAGCGCCATGGGCACAAGGGCGGTGACGGTGGCCACTTGGCGCGCGGCGGATTCGACCTCGGCCAGTGCGGCGGCATCCAGCGGGGCCATGAGTTCGGTTTCGGCAAGGTTGAGGAGGGCGTCGGCGTCGAAAAGTGCAGGTTGATGTTCGCTGATGCGCGCAAGGCCCCATGAGGTTTCGGGGCGGGTGCGATAGAGGCTGGCAAGGGCGGCGGTGACGCGGCGGGCGGCGGCAAGATCGGCGCGGTCGCGGGCGGTGATGGCCTCGTCGCGCAGGCGGTCAATGCGGGCCATGCGGGCGAAGGTGGCGGCCTCTCGCAGGGCGAGGAGCAGCACGAGCGCAAGGCTGGCCCCGACGAGGACAAGCGCCAACGCGCCGAGGAGGCTGTTGCGGCTGAGAAGGGCGGTTACGAAATCCCATAGCGCGACCGAGAGGATAAAGGCGAAAAGGCTGGAGAATACCCAGAGGGCGGCGCGGCTGAGGGGGGAGCGGGTTTGCGTGCTGGCGCGGGCGAGGTTGCGCATGGCGCGACCCGTGGGGGGGGCGTCAGGAATTTCGGCGGCGCGGGCGGGATCGGCGTCGGGGCTGTCGCCCAGCTCGATCAGGCGGGGGCGTTTGAGCGGCGCGGGATTGGCGATATCGGGCGTGGTCATAGACGATCTCCGATCAGGAATTCGGCGGCGCGGTCAAGGCGGATATGGGGCGGGCCCATGCCGGGGGCTTGGTGGCTGCGGGCGGGGGCAAAGGCCATGAGCGCGTAATCGGCATCAAGCCAGCGCGCCGCGCCGTCCCGGGCGGGGGCGAGGATGCGGCCGGGGTCGGTGGGAAGTTCGCCGGGATACATCAGCGCCTGTTTGTCATTGGACAAAAGCCGTCCGCGCACCGCGGGCAGTTGGGTGCCGTTTTGATCCAGCATCTCTTCGACCGTGCAGCGCAAGGCGGCCAGCGACAGGGCAGCGGTGTCGGCCCCGGCAAAATCGGCGCGGGCCTTGGCGTCACTGAGAAGGGTCTCGGTGATCGCGGTCAGGGCGGGGTGTTGCAGGTGGTGGAGATGATCGGCCTTGGTGGCGGCAAAGAGGATCTTTTCCACCCGCCGCCCGCCCAAGATACCGCTGAGCCAGCTGTTGGTGCCGGGGCGGAAGGCGGCCAGCACCTCGGCCATGGTGCGACGCAGATCTTCGACCGCTTGGGGGCCTTGGTGGATCGCGCCCAAGACATCAGCCAGCACGATCTGGCGGTCAAGTTTGGCGAAATGGGCGCGGAAGAAGGGCTGCACGACGCGGGATTTATAGGCGTCAAAGCGGCGCTCCATCTCGCGCCAGAGGCTGGTGCGCGGGGTCTCGGCGGGTTTGGGCAGGGGGGCAAAGGTGAGAACCGGGCTGCCGGCAAGGTCACCGGGCAGAAGGAAGCGGCCCGGCGTGCAGTCAGACCAGCCGGCGGCGCGGGCCTTGTGCAGATAATCGGTGAAGGCTGTGGCGAGGGATTGGGCGCGGGCTTCGTCGAGGCGGAGCGCGCCATCTTCGGCCCGAGCCTGGGCCATGAAGCTGGCGGCTTCGGCGCGTTTGGCGAGGCGGTCGAGGGTGGCTTCGGACCAATCGGTGTAGGATTTGCCCATAAGGGCGAGGTCAAGGAGCCATTCGCCGGGGTAATCGACGATATCAAGGTGCAGGGTGCGGGGGCCGGAGAGGCCCGCGAAGAGGCCATAGGGCGCAAGGCGGAAGGACAGGCGCAGTTCCGAGATCGCGCGGGTGGATTGGGGCCAGCGTGGGCTGTCGCCGGTCATGGCGGCAAGGTGGGTTTCATAGTCAAACCGCGGGAGCGTCAGGTCGGGTTGCGGTTGCAGATGCACCGCCTGAACGCGCGGCGCGGCGCTGAGTTGGGTCATGCGGCCACGGTTGAGAAGATTGGCGACAAGGCTGGTGATGAACACCGTTTTGCCCGAGCGTGACAGGCCCGTGACGCCCAGCCGCAGGGTGGGTTCAAATAGCGCGCCTTGCAGCGAGGCGAGGGCGCCTTCGATCTGGGTGGTGATGCTGTCGGTGAGGGTGGAGAGAGCCACAAAGCGCCTCGTGCTTGTCCGGTGAGGGGGCGGATCAGAAAGGGGGGGTGGTGTGTCGCGGCGCGGGGGGCGCAAAGGCGGCGCGGGGTTTGGCCATGGGGCACCTTTTGGTCACCGATGGGCAAAAGATGGGGGGAGCGGGGCGCGACTGCAAGCCATGGGCTGCGGGATGGGCGGGGCTTTGCGCAAAAGAAAAGAGCGACAGGTTGCCCTGCCGCCCTGATCTTGTTCCAATCCGGAAGGGATTAGTTGGCAGCCACAGCAGCGGCAACAGCCACCAACAGCAGCAGCGGCAGAACGATGCCGCCCGAGGACGAAGCGCCAGCTTCGACGACAGCCGGTTCCATCACGGGTTCAGCCATGCCGCCAGCGAAAGCGGTGGTAGCAGCAACCGACAGAGCGGCGGCGAGAGCGATCTTTTTCATAGGGACCTCCAGAAAAATATGTGGCGTCAAGACGAGAGTTCAGAGGCGACGCCGTAAGCCATGCAGACCTCTTGCAGCGGTTAAATCAGGTTGGCGTCGTAAGCACAATTGCAATGCGATTGCGCCAGCGCGGAATCGGTGCCGCGCGGGCGGTTTCATCAATTTGGCAACAGTTTTTGGCAGGTTTTGCGGCAGTTGCAGGGCCGGTGTCGATCCATCTGCATGCCCGCTGGGGGGCGGGGGCGAATCACGGCGCGGTGCGGGGGGATTGCGGTTAACTTCCGGCCACGCCGCCAGAGATCAGCGTCAGGCGCTTTGGCTCGGCTTGGGGGGGCGTGTCGGGGCTGGTCGGGGCATCAACAGGCGCTTGGGCGAAATGGTCGACGCTGTCGCGGCTGGGTTGATAGGCGGTCTGCGCCTCGATCAAGAGGGTGCGGATGGCGGCGATGTCGCCACGGGTGCAGGCGGCTTCGATCTGGTCGAGAAGGCGCGTCACCTCGGCCAAGGGCAGGTGGGTTTCGCGGGTGGTCAGAATGCGCGGATGGGCGGTGGCCTGCGCGCCGCTGCCAACCAAAAGCTCCTCATAGAGCTTTTCGCCGGGGCGCAGGCGGGTAAAGAGGATGCCGATTTCGCCGGGGCCGACGGGGGTATCGTCGGTCAAAAGCACCGCTTTCAGCCCGTTCAGCCGCGCCATTTGCGCGGCCAGTTCGGTGATGCGGATTGGCTCTCCCATATCAAGCACAAAAACATCACCGCCGCGCGCCATCGCGCCTGCCTGAATGACAAGCTGGGCCGCCTCGGGGATGGTCATGAAAAAGCGGGTGATGTCGGGATGGGTGACGGTGATCGGCCCGCCTGCCGCGATTTGGCGGCGGAAGGTGGGGATGACCGAGCCAGAGGAGCCCAGCACATTGCCAAAGCGCACCATGGAAATGCGGGTGCGGATGTTGGGTGTATCGGCCAGCGCCTGACAGATCAATTCGGCCAGCCGCTTTGATGCCCCCATGACATTGGTGGGCCGCACGGCCTTGTCGGTGGAGATCAGGATGAAGGCATCCACATTGCAGGCCACCGCCGCCTCGGCGGCGATGCGGGTACCGGTCACGTTGTTGCGGATGCCTTCGGCGACGTTGTGTTCCACCAAGGGCACATGTTTGTAGGCCGCCGCGTGGTAAACGGTGTTCACGCCAAAGCGGCGCAGGCTGCGTTCCATCAGGCTGCGGTTTTGCACCGAGCCAAGCAGGGCCACGATCTCGACCGTGGTTTTTTCATGGGCGCGCAGCAGGTGCAGCTCTTGTTCGATGGCGTAAAGGGCGGGTTCGGAGACGTCCAATAGCACCAGTTTCGTGGGCTTTTGGCGCAGGATCTGGCGGCAAAGCTCGGACCCGATCGAGCCGCCCGCGCCGGTGACCAGCACCGATTTCCCGGTGATATTGGCACCCAGAAGATCGGCGCGGGGAATGACGGGGTCACGGCCCAGAAGGTCTTCGATGGCGATTTCGTTGATTTCGTCGATGCGTGCGACCCCGGTGACGATATCATGCAGGCCCGGCACGGTGCGCAGGCTGACGGGGAATTGTTCCAGCCATTTCAGCACCTCGCTGCGGCGCGCCTTGCTGGCCGAGGGGATGGCGAGCAGCACCGAGGACAGGCTATTGTTGCGAATAAGCTGGTCGATTTTTTCGGGCGGATGCACGCGAAACCCGGCCACCATTGTGCCATGGGTGCGCGGGTCATCATCCAAAAAGGCGATGGGCAAATAGTCGGCGCCTTGGCGCAGGGTTTGCACCAATTGCCGCCCCGCCGCCCCCGCGCCATAGATCACCACGCGTTCCTTGCGGTGGCTTTGGGTTTGATAGGCCGCCTCACGGAAGAGATAGCGCGAGGCACCGATCAGCAAAAACACCAAAACCGCATAGATCAGCGGGGCAGAAAACGGGATGGGCAGGTTCATCACCTTGGCGGTGATTGACAGCGTCATGCCCGAAAGGGCCGCCGCCAAAAGCACCGATTTCAGCGCGCGCACCACGATGTAGCGGATCACCGCGCGATAAAAACCCAAGCCATGCAGCACGAACAGCGCCACCGGGATGGCGGGCAAAAGGGCGGCCCAAGCCTTTGGGTTGGTAACAAACAACAGGCTGTCAAGCCTGAGCCACATGGCGGCAATAAAGGCCAGAGCCATGGCCGCCACATCGGCAACCAATTGAATCGCCATCTTGTTGCCGCGGCTGAGGCCCAAGAGATGTCGATAAATATCTTGCATAAAAACAAGGCTCCGGACCGCTGAGGTGCGATTGGATCAAATGGACCCGGTCAGCGACCTTTTGGGTATATCGGAAGAAATTTATTCTTCAACCAAAGTTTGGATTTGCCGAGCCTGTCGGCGGGTTTGGCTCTTTGGGTGCGCGGGTGGGGCGTGCGGTAGGGGCGTGCGCTGGGGCTGGGGGCTGTTAACGCTTTGGGCCTAGACCCTTTGGCATCGGGCTGGCTTTGGCCTGCGCCCCCCCCTGCGGACAGCTTTACGAGGTTTGGAATGAACAAGGCGATTACCCAAGGTCTGGTCTTGATGCCGCCGCCCTTTTCGGCGGGGCTGGCGCTGTGGTCGCGCGAGGATGGGCGGCCGGGGCAGGGGAGTTATGCAGGCCAACCGAATGCCGCATTTGTGCCAGCGGATCAGGATTTCGAGGGCTGTCTGGAGCTGCAAAAGACGGTTGCCACGCAAAAGCTGCGGTCGTTTCAGCAGATTCCGTTTCAGCCGGGGCTTTACTTGCGTGTCACCGCGCGGGTGAAGGCGATCAGCGGGCCTTTGCCGACGGTGCGGATTGCCGCCTGGGCTGGGAACAGCGCGGGCAACAATGTTGCGGCGGCCAATCAGCAGGGGCCAGGGGTGGCGCTGACGGGCTATGGGCAAGTGGTGACGGTGAGTGCGATCATCGCCTCGGGCAACCGGACGGGGGTTGATATGGTCTGGGGCACGGCGCCCGTCTATGGCCATATGGGGTTGGATCTGACCGGGCCGACGGGGGGTGTCGTTCGGATTGATGACATCGTGATCGAGGATGTCACGGCGATCTTCCATTCGGAAATGTTCGACTGGGTGGATGTGCGCGATTTTGGTGCGGTGGGCGATGGGGTGACCAATGACTGGGCCGCCTTTGATGCTGCCGATGCGGCGGCGGCAGGTAAGACGGTGGTGGTCTCGCCCGGCACTTACCGCTTGGCCACGCATTTCACCTTTGACAACCCGGTGAAGTTTGAAGGCACCGTGGTGATGCCCGAGGATCAGCGGCTGGCCTGCACCCGCAATTTCAACCTTGATACCTATGCGGCGGCGTTTGGCAGTGAGTTGCTGGGCTTTCGCAAGGCGTTGCAGGCGCTTTTCTATTTCACCGACCATGTGGCGCTGGATCTGTCGGGGCGGCGGGTGGAGTTGACCCAGCCGATTGATGTGGCGGCCCTTGCGGGGTTGACAAGTTTCGGCCAGCGCCGGGTTTTGACCCATGGGCTGTTGCAGGCAAGCCCCGGCAGTGCGTGGAACACCCAGACGGTGACGGCGGTGGCGACCTATAACCCGGCCAACCCCAAAACGCTGACCGCGGTGTCCAATATCGCGGCCATCCCAGTGGGGGCGCGGATCTCGGGCACCGGGGTGGGGCGCGAGATTTATGTGGCGTCAAAGAACGTGGCGGCCGCGACCATCGAATTGACCGATCCGATGTGGGGCGGAGCGGCGACGCGGACCTTCACGTTCCAGCGCTATCGCTACATGCTGGATTTCAGCGGGTTTGCCGAACTCAGCCGGTTCGAGATTTCGGATATCGAGTTCAACTGCGGCCAGACGGCAAGCGGGGTGATGCTGCCGCTGACGGGCAAGCTCTTTCGCATCACCGATTGCGTGTTTTCCTTTCCGAAAGATCGCGGCGTGACATCCATCAAGGAGGGGTGTCAGGGCATTGTCATTGAAAGCTGCCTCTTCAACGGTTGGGAGTTTTCGCTGACCACGCAGAACCGCACGACGGTGGGGTTCAATGTGAATGCCAATGACGCCAAGATCCGCAACAACCGCGCGGCCTATTTTGCGCATTTCGGGGTTCTGGCGGGGGGCAGCCATATCATTCTGGGCAATCACCTGTTTTCCGAAGATGAAGAGCCCTTGGGCCTGCGCCGGGCGGGGTTGGTGTTTTGCACGCGCAATGTGCGCGGCTTTGTGGTGGGCAATTACATTGACAACTGTTTCATCGAGATTTCCAACGAACGCGATCAGGTGCCGAATTTCTCAAGCGGGTTTACCTTTGGCGGGCTGACGATCACCGGCAATCTGTTCCTCTGTTCCAACACCAGCCCCGCGTTTCGGTTCTTGGTGCTGGCCCCCAAGGGCAGCGGGCATTCGATTTCGGGCCTGTCGGTGACGGGCAATGTGTTCCGCAATGGCAGCGGCGCGATTGACCGGGTGGAGATGGTGGACACCACGCATGCCACGCTGCACGCGGGCAATTATCGCAATCTGGTTTTTGCCAACAACACCTTTAACGGCATCACGCAGGCCACGGTCAGCCCGATTTTGGTAGAGCATACGCAAAACACCGCCGCCGATACCTGGGTGGTGGATGCGGGCGATTACCTGCCCTTTGGGGCGCGGGCGCGCAATGTGGAAAGCCATGTGCTGGAAGGCCCGGCGCGCAATGCGGGGGGCACGGTGCAATGGGTGCAGCCCTATGTCGAGGTGGAGCAAGGCGCGGGCAACAGGCTGGTGCATCTGCGCTGGCCCTCGGCGGTGCGGGGCAAGGCGATGGTCTCGGTGCGCTGCGATAACCCGTTGTGAGGGCGCGCGCGCTTCAGGCGCGCAGGTCCTCGGGCGAAAGCCGGAAGGCGCGGCCAAAGCCGCCGTTCAAAAGCGCGCTTTCGGGTATAAGGCGCACAAAGGCGAAATCGGCAAAGTCGATATAGAGGGCCGCCTTTGGGTGGCCCTTTAGCCAATGGGCGCGCAGGGCGGGGCGGTCTGGCGCGTCGGGGGCGACAAAGCGGGCATTGGCACGGATCATCAGGCGCGGATGGGTGAGCGGATCGCCCTTGGCCCCCACCTCGCCCAGCATCAGCGAACAGCGCGGATCGGCCTCAAGCTGGGCGAAATGCGGGGCGAGGGACGAGATCAGCGTCATGGGCTGGCCGTCGGGATCAAGGCCAAAGGCGATGCGGCTGATCGACGGCGCGCCGCTGGGGTCAAGCGTGGCGAGTGCGGCATGGTTGGCCGCCATCAGCGCGCGTGCCAGTTGGCGGGCGGCGTCATCGGCGGGTTGAACCGGATCGGGGCGGCGGGGTGTGGACATGCGAGAACCTGAGCGGGCGATGGATGGGCGTATATCATAAACGCTGAATATATTGACAGGCGCGGATCAGGGGCGTTTGTTATCGGTATTTGATCTCGCCTGCCATGATTACTGGCAATCCGCCCTTCATATCAGGTTGCCGACCACATGGCCCTTGTCCCTTCGCCTAGCCAAAGCTCGAACGAGTTTCTGCCCAAGCTTGTGACGATCTTCCGCGAGGGCTATCGCCCCGCCGATCTGCGCGCCGATGCCTTGGCCGGGTTGACGGTGGCGATTGTCGCTTTGCCGCTGTCGATGGCGATTGCGATTGCCAGCGGGGTCAGCCCCGAGCGGGGGCTGTTCACCACGATCATCGGCGGGTTCATCGTGTCGATGCTGGGCGGGTCGCGGTTTCAGATCGGCGGGCCTGCGGGGGCGTTTATCGTGCTAGTCTCGGCCTGCGTGGCCGCGATTGGGGTTGAGGGGCTTTTGCTGGCGACGCTGATGTCGGGGGTGTTTTTGACGCTCTTGGCGGCGTTGCGGGCGGGGTCTTATGTGCGGTTCATCCCCTATCCGGTGACCGTGGGGTTCACCGCCGGGATTGCGGTGATCATCTTTGCCAGCCAGATCAAGGATCTTTTGGGGCTGACCCTGCCTGGGGCGGAGCCTGCGGAGATTGTTCACAAGGTCGAGGCGCTGTGGTCGGCGCGGGGCAGTCTGAACCCGGCGGCGCTGATGGTGGCGGCGGGGACGGTGGCGCTGATTGTCGGGATCAAGCGCTGGGCGCCGCGGGCGCCGAACCTGTTGATCGCGGTGACGCTGGCGGCACTGGCGGTGGCGGCCATGGGCCTGCCGGTCGAGACGATCTACAGCCGCTTTGGCGATTTGCCGCGCAGCCCGCCTGCGCCCGCCCTGCCCGATTTCGGGCTGGCGGCGGTGCAGGCGGCCTTGCCTTGGGCGCTGTCCTTCACGCTGTTGGGCGCGATTGAAAGCCTGTTGTCGGCGGTGGTGGCCGATGGGATGTCGGGGCGCAGGCATCGGCCCAATGCTGAGTTGATGGCGCAGGGGGTGGCCAATGTGGTGACGCCGCTTTTTGGCGGGTTTTGCGTGACCGGCACCATTGCGCGCACGGCAACCAATGTGCGGGCCGGGTCGCGCGGGCCGGTGTCGGGGATGCTGCATGCGCTGTTTGTCTTGGCCTTCATGCTGGTGGCGGCCCCCTTGGCGGGGTTCATCCCCTTGGCCGCCTTGGCCGGGGTTCTGGCCGTGGTGGCGTGGAACATGGCGGAAAAAGAGGAGCTATGGCATCTCGCGCGCCATTCGCGGGCGGATGCGGTGGTGCTTTTGGCGACCTTTGGGCTGGTGGTGTTTCGCGATCTGACTGAGGGGATCGTGGTGGGCTTTGCGCTGGCGGGCCTGGTGTTCATCAACCGCATGTCGGCGGGCACGACGATTGCCGAAAGCCGGTTGGCGGTGGCAGCGCCTGTGGTGGATCTGGATGGCGATGGTGACAGCGATGTGGTGGTCTATCACCTGAACGGGCCGTGGTTCTTTGGCGCGGCGGCGCGGCTGGGGTCGGTTCTGGATCAGGTGTCCGAGCGGCCGCGCGCCTTGGTGGTGGATTTCGCCGCCGTGCCGTTGATTGACAGTTCGGGCGCCTATTCCTTTGCGCTTTTGGCGCGCAAGATGGCGCGGCGCGAGGGGCGGCTGGTGATTTCCGGGGCCAGTGCCGAGGTGCGGCGGGTCTTGTATCAGGCCGGGGTGCGCGGCGATCAGGTGTTGTTCGTCACCGATCTGTCTGAGGTCGTGGCCGCGTTGACTGCGCAATCTAGGGCCTGATTCGAATCACATCTGCGAAAGATTGTTGCGCGCAATCTGGCCAAGCCCGGCGCTTTGCGGATGCTTGCGCTATCATCGCGCGGGTCTTTTTCAAGTCCACCCCCTGCGACAAACTGACCTGCGGCCAATTTTCGCCGATGCCCCACCGGGCAACTGCATTATTTCGCAGCCATTTTTCGGACACTTTACATCTTTCACAGAGTGATTTGTCAATTTATTGACAAAAAAAGCCATATTGCAATTAGAGTTAGCACTTCTTTTACACTTCCGTTATGATCGCATTTACGGGGGAGACCCGCGCCTGTGGCGTGGGCCGTGTGAATCAGCAGGTCATGCTGTTCAAACTGGAGGAGGATCCAATGGCAGAAACCGGTCAGGCAACGGGTGTGTATTCAGCGTCGAAAGAGTTCATCGCAAAGGCACATGTGACGGCGGAAAGCTATGCCAAGATGTATGCGGACTCGGTTGCGGATCCTTCGGCGTTTTGGGCTCAGCAGGGCAAGCGGATTGACTGGATCAAGGATTACACCAAGGTCAAGGACACCAGTTTCGATCTGGGTAAGGTGTCGATCAAATGGTTTGAAGATGGCACGCTGAACGTCAGCGCCAATTGCATTGACCGCCACATGATCAGCCGGGCCAACCAGACCGCGATCATCTGGGAGCCTGACAGCCCCGCCACCCCCGCCCAGCACATCACCTATGCCCAGTTGTTGGAGCAGACCTGCCGCATGGCCAATGTGCTGAAGGCGCATGGTGTGGGCAAAGGTGAACGGGTGGTGATCTATCTGCCGATGATCCCCGAGGCCGCCTACGCGATGCTGGCCTGCGCGCGGATTGGGGCCATTCATTCCATCGTATTCGCGGGCTTTTCGCCCGATGCTTTGGCCAACCGCATTAATGACTCGGAAGCCAAGGTTGTCATCACCGCCGATTTTGCCCCGCGTGGCGGCAAGAAAACCGCGCTGAAGGCCAATACCGATCAGGCGCTGATGAATTGTGATGACCGGGTGAAATGCCTTGTGGTCAAGCACACGGGCGACCAGACCTCATGGGTGGAGGGCCGCGATATTGATGCCAAGGCCGAGATGGCGGCAGCCAAGCCCTATTGCCCCTATGTGGAAATGGGCGCGGAAGATCCGCTGTTCATCCTTTACACCTCGGGCTCGACCGGCAAGCCGAAGGGTGTGGTTCATACCTCGGGCGGCTATCTGGTTTACGCCTCGATGACGCATCAGATGACCTTTGATTACCAAGAGGGCGATGTGTTCTGGTGCACCGCCGATGTGGGTTGGGTCACCGGCCACAGCTATATCGTTTACGGTCCCTTGGCCAATGGTGCGACCACCATCATGTTCGAAGGCGTGCCGACCTATCCCGATGCGGGCCGCTTCTGGGAGGTTTGCGCCAAGCACAAGGTCAACCAGTTCTACACCGCCCCGACCGCGATCCGTTCGCTGATGGGCATGGGTGCGGAATGGGTCGAAAAGCATGACCTCAGCAGCCTGCGCCTTTTGGGTTCGGTGGGTGAGCCGATCAACCCCGAGGCATGGAACTGGTACAACACCCATGTCGGCAAGGGCCGCTGCCCAATCGTTGACACCTTCTGGCAGACCGAAACCGGCGGCCATTTGATCACCCCCCTGCCGGGTGCCATTCCGCAAAAGCCGGGGTCGGCCACCAAGCCGTTCTTTGGCGTCAAGCCCATCGTGCTGGATCCGGCCACCGCCAAGGTGCAGGACGAGACGGAAACCGATGGCGTCTTGTGCATCGCTGACAGCTGGCCGGGCCAGATGCGCACGCTGTGGGGCGATCATGCGCGCTTTGAAGAGGCCTATTTCAGCCAGTATCCGGGCTATTATTTCACCGGTGACGGCTGCCGCCGCGATGCGGATGGCTATTACTGGATCACGGGCCGGGTGGATGACGTGATCAACGTCTCGGGTCACCGCATGGGCACCGCCGAGGTGGAATCTGCACTGGTCGCCCACCCGAAAGTGGCCGAAAGCGCCGTTGTCGGCTATCCGCATGACATCAAGGGGCAGGGCATTTACGCCTATGTCACGCTGATGAATGGCGAAGAGCCTTCGGATGCTTTGCGCAAAGAGCTGGAAACTTGGGTGCGCACCGAAATTGGCCCGATTGCCAAGCCGGACCTTATTCAATGGGCGCCGGGCCTGCCGAAAACCCGTTCGGGCAAGATCATGCGCCGCATCCTGCGCAAGATTGCCGAGAATGACTTTGGCAGCTTGGGCGATACTTCGACCTTGGCCGATCCTTCGGTGGTGGACGATCTGATCGCCAACCGCATGAACCGGGGTTAAGGGCGCATGGCGAGCAATTCCCCCGTTTTGATCTTGCTTGGCCCCCCTGGGGCCGGCAAGGGCACCCAAGCGCGGATGCTGGAAGAAGATTTCGGTTTGGTGCAGCTGTCCACGGGTGACATGCTGCGCGCCGCCGTTTCTGCGGGCACCGAGGCCGGGAAAAAGGCCAAGGCCGTGATGGAAGCGGGCCAGCTTGTCAGCGATGATATCGTGCTGGCAATCCTGAAGGACCGTATGAGCCAGCCCGATGTGGCCAAGGGCATCATCCTTGACGGTTTTCCGCGCACCGATGGGCAGGCGGCGGCTTTGGATGGGCTGTTGGCTGGCAATGGCCAAAAGGTCACCGCGGCCATCAGCCTTGAGGTGGATGATGAGGCCATGGTGGGCCGGGTTTCCGGCCGTTACACCTGCGCCAAATGTGGCGAAGGCTATCATGACGAATTCAAACTTCCGGCGGTGTCCGGGGTTTGTGACAAATGCGGCGGCACCGACATGAAACGTCGGGCCGACGATAACGCCGAAACTGTGCGCGAGCGGCTGAAAGCCTATCACGCCCAGACGGCACCGCTGATCGCTTATTATGATGGAAAAGGGGTTTTGCAGCGGATCGATGCGATGGGCAACATCGCGGATATCCGGGTGAAACTTGGCACCATTGTGGGCGGCGTATCGGCCTAAAAAAGGGACTTCACGGCTTTCAGGAGAGGGGGCCGTGAGGAGGGAACTGCAACACAGGGAGTAGCATTCATGGCGGACAAATCATCTGCCAATTCCTATTGGGCGGCGAATATCCGGATCATCGTTATTTCGATGGCGATCTGGTTTGCCTGCTCGTTCGGACTTGGCATTCTTTTGCGCCCGGCGCTTTCCGGAATCCATGTCGGCGGTGCTGATTTGGGCTTTTGGTTCGCGCAGAACGGGTCGATTTACGTCTTCCTTATCCTCATCTTCGTTTACGCGAAGCTGATGAACAAGGTTGATCGTGAACACGGCGTTGAAGAGTAAGGGGATAGAAACAGATGGATCAGTTTACCCTTAACCTTATCGTCGTCGGCGCATCCTTTGCGCTGTATTTCGGGATTGCGATTTGGGCCCGTGCGGGTTCGACCGCCGAATTTTATGCCGCTGGCCAAGGCGTTCCGCCGGTCATGAACGGCATGGCGACTGCGGCTGACTGGATGTCGGCAGCGTCCTTTATCTCGATGGCGGGTCTGATCGCCTTCGGGGGCTATAACAACTCGGTCTTCTTGATGGGCTGGACCGGTGGCTATGTGCTTTTGGCGCTGCTGCTTGCCCCCTATCTGCGCAAGTTCGGCAAGTTTACCGTGCCGGAATTCGTGGGTGACCGTTTCTACTCGACCTCGGCCCGCATGGTTGCCGTGGTTTGCCTTATCGTGATCTCGGTGACCTATGTGATCGGGCAGATGGTGGGCGTGGGTGTGACCTTTGCACGCTTCCTTGAAGTGTCGACGACGACCGGTCTGTTGATCGGTTCGGCGGTGGTGTTCGCCTATGCAGTGTTCGGCGGGATGAAGGGCATCACCTATACCCAGGTGGCGCAATACATCGTGCTGATCACGGCCTATACGATCCCGGCAATCTTTATTTCGTTGAACCTGACCGGCTCGTTCCTGCCGCAGTTGGGCTTTATCGGGACCTATGCGCCGACCGGTGGTGACACCTACTTCCTGGACAAGCTTGACCAGGTTGTGACCGATCTGGGCTTTGCCGCCTATACCGCCGACACTACGAACATGCTCAACATGTTCCTCATCACCATGTCGCTGATGATCGGCACCGCGGGTCTGCCGCACGTCATCATCCGCTTCTTCACCGTGCCGAAAGTGGCTGACGCGCGTTCGTCGGCTGGTTGGGCGCTGGTGTTCATCGCGCTGCTTTACACCGTGGCTCCGGCTGTGGGTTCGATGGCGCGTCTGAACATCACCACCAACTTCTGGCCGGGTGCGATTGATGGTGAGACCTTCTCGAAGCCCGCGCTTTCGATTGCTGAAATCGACAGCAACCCGGATCTTACTTGGATCCGGAACTGGGAAAAGACGGGTCTGTTGGGCTTTAGCGACAAGAACGGCGATGGCCTGATCCAGTACTTCAACGAGCCTGCTGCTGTCACCGCTGCCAATAAGGCGCTGGCGGATGCGACCAAGGCCCTGACCGAAGCTGCTGCCGACGCTGACAAAGCGCCGCTGGAAGCTGCGGTTGCCGATGCCACCACCGCACGCGATGCGGCTTTGGCTGCGGCGATGCTGGGTGGCAAGTCGCTGGCCGAATGGGGCTATGTGGGCAACGAACTGACCACGGTCAACAACGACATCATGGTTCTTGCGAACCCTGAAATCGCTGCTCTGCCCGGTTGGGTGATCGCACTTGTCGCCGCCGGTGGTCTTGCCGCCGCGCTGTCGACCGCTGCGGGCCTGCTGTTGGCCATTTCCTCGGCTATCAGCCATGACCTGATCAAGGGTGCCTTGAACCCGAAGATCAGCGAAAAGGGTGAACTCTTGGCCGCTCGGATCTCGATGGCTGGTGCCATCGCTCTGGCGACCTGGCTTGGTCTGAACCCGCCCGGCTTTGCCGCGCAGGTGGTGGCCTTGGCCTTTGGTCTGGCTGCTGCGACGATCTTCCCGGTTCTGATGATGGGGATCTTCTCGACCTTCGTCACCAAGGAAGGGGCGATCGCAGGGATGTTGGTTGGTCTGGTTACGACCGCCGTTTACATCTTCCTGTTCTTGGGCTGGTTCTTCATCCCCGGCACCAACGTCTACCCGAACACGGCTGATGCCCACTGGTTTGGCATCTCCCCTGCTGCGTTCGGTCCGATCGGTGCGCTTTTGAACGTCCTCACGGCCTATGTCGTGTCGTCGATGACCAAAGCGCCGCCGCAGGACGTGCAGGACCTGATCCAGTCGATCCGTGTGCCCAAGGGCGCCGGTGCTGCTCAGTCGCACTAAGTGCTTCGCGCCTCCGGGGATTTTCCTCGGGGGCGCACCCCCCCGCGCAGGACCATAACGATGAGCGACGATCTTAGCCCTATCATCGGATTTCTGGAAACGGTCCACCCCTACGACAGTCTGCCGCAGGACGAGTTGGCGCGTGTCGCCACTTCCTTCAGCCGCAGAGATTTGGCCGCCAATGAGGTGATCTATACCGCAGGCGAGCCGATGGAAGGCCTGTTCCTGATCATGCAAGGTGCGGTCGAGGTGATGGACCCCTCGGGCGTTTTGGTGTCGATCCTTGGGCCGCGCAATTCCTTGGGCGAACGTGGGTTGATGCGCGACGGTGTTGCGGTGACCTCGGCGCGGGCCACCGAAGCCAGCACGGTCTTGATGCTGCCGGGCCTTGAGTTTCGCCGCCTGATCGCAAGCTATGCCGCCTTTGAGCGCTTTTTCCACCGAGGCCGCAGCCAAGAGGCGCGCGAGGCCGATATTTCCACCCGCAAGGTGGCCGATCTGATCGCACGCGCGCCGATTGCGGTGCCCCCCGAGACCAGCATTGTCGCCGCGGCGCAGATCATGCGCGATGCCCATATCTCATGTTTGGCGGTGGCGACCGAGGGCCAGTTGCAAGGTATCGTGACGGCGCGGGATTTCACCAACAAGGTGCTGGCCGAGGGGGTGGACCCTGCGACGCCCATCAGCGCGGTGATGGCGCACGATCCGATGGTCTTGTCGCCTGACAGTCTGGGGTCAGATATTTTGCACACCATGCTGGAGCATCGCATCGGCCATTTGCCGGTGGTGGAGGCGGGCAAGCTGGTGGGGATGATCACCCAGACCGATCTGACGCGGTTTCAGGCGGTGTCCTCGGCGCTTTTGGTGCGCGATGCGGCCACGGCCCAAACGATTGAGGAATTGACCGAGGCCACCGCGCGCATTCCGCGTCTGTTGGTGCAATTGGTCGGTGGCAATCATGCCCATGATGTGGTCACAAGGCTGATCACCGATGTGGCCGATACCGTGACGCGGCGGCTGTTGTCTTTTGCCGAGGCGAAGCTGGGCCCTGCGCCGGTGCCCTATCTTTGGGCCGCCTGTGGCTCTCAGGGGCGGCAGGAACAAACTGGGGTGTCGGATCAGGACAATATTTTGATCATCGACGATGCGGCCAGCGATGCCGATATGGCCTATTTTGCAAAGCTGGCGCGCTTTATGTCGGATGGGTTGGATGCCTGCGGCTATTTCTATTGCCCCGGCGATATGATGGCCACCAACCCCAATTGGTGCCAGCGCCAATCGGTCTGGCGGGGGTATTTCGACAAGTGGATCTCGTCGCCCGATCCCATGGCGCAGATGCTGGCCAGCGTGATGTTCGATCTGCGGCCCATTGGCGGCAAGGCGAATCTCTTCACCGATTTGCAGGCTGAAACGCTGGAGATGGCGGCGAAGAACTCGATCTTTGTTGCCCATATGATTTCCAACAGTCTAAAGCACACCCCGCCCTTGGGCCTTTTGCGCGGCTTTGCCACCATCCGGTCGGGCGAGCATAAGAACACCATTGATCTGAAACATAATGGCGTGGTGCCGGTCACCGATTTGGGGCGGGTTTATGCGCTGATCGGGCAATTGCCGGTGGTGAACACCCGCGCGCGTCTGGTGGCGGCGGGGGATGCGGGGGTGATCTCGGCCTCGGGTGCGCGCGATTTGCTGGAAGCCTATGATCTGATTGCCGAAACCCGGCTGGAGCATCAGTTGCGCCGGGTCAAGGCGGGCCACAAGCCGGACAATTTCATCGCGCCTTCGGATCTGTCGGATTTCGAACGCAGCCACTTGCGTGACGCCTTTGTGGTGGTGCGCACCATGCAATCTGCCATCGGGTCTTCCCGTGGCGCTAGAAGTTAGGGACCGGGCCACACATGGCACTTGAACTGATCGGATCATTCTTTGTTGCCGGCGCACTGGGCCTGTTTGTCTGGGCGCTGCGCCGTCGCTTTGCGGCCTTGCCGAAATGGCTGGTGCCGCTGAGCGCCGGTTTGGGGATGATCGCGGCGACGGTTTGGTTGGAATATACTTGGTTTGACCGGGTTAGCGCGCAACTGCCCCAAGAGTTTGAGGTGGTGGATGCCGAGGGCACGACCTCGCCCTTGCGGCCATGGACCTATCTGGTGCCGATGACCGAACGGTTCAGCGCGCTGGATCTGTCAAAGCGCGCGCGCCATCCGCAAGTGAACACTCTGGTGACCGCGCAGGTCTTTGGTTTTGCGCGTTGGCAAAACCCGAAGAACACATTGATCGTGTTTGACTGTGCTGCGACCCGGCAAACGCCGGTGGTGGAAGGTATGCAGATTGACGAGGCCGGTGTGGTGACGGGGGCTGCATGGGTCACCACAGAGGCTGGGGATGAATTGCACGAGGCGGCCTGTCTCGAAAGCTAGGATGGGAGGGCTAAAATGGCCGATACCAAGCGTAAACACCGGGTGCTGGTGGTTGAGGACGAGGATAACATCGCCTTGGCGTTGGATTTTCTGATGACGCGCGAAGGCTATGACCATTCGCGCGTCGCCGATGGGGCCGAGGCTTTGCCGCGCATCCGCGCCACGCATCCTGATCTGGTGCTTTTGGATGTCATGCTGCCCGGTGCTTCGGGCTATGAGATCTGTCAGGGCGTGCGGCTGGATCCATCGCTGGCCGATGTGAAGATCCTGATGATGACGGCGCGCGGGTCGGCCATTGAAAAGCGCAAGGGGCTGGCGATCGGGGCCGATGGGTTCATCACCAAACCGTTTGAGTTGAAAGAGTTGCGGGAGGAAGTGCGCCGGCTTTTGGACACAGGGGCCTGAAATGCTGGATCACCTGTCGCTGCGGATCAGGGTTTTCCTGTTCTTTGCTGCCCTTGGCTTTGGCATTTTGGTGGCCATTGGTTTGGGCCTTGGGCTGGGCTATCGCCGCTTGGCCGACCCCGAGCTGCTGTCTGCCTTTGTCCAAGGCGGTATCGTGGCGGGTTTTGTCGCGCTGGGCTTGGTGGTTTGGGTCTGGTTCTTGTTTGACGTCAATGTGGCCAAGCCGATTGATATTCTGTCAGGCGCTTTGCGCGCGCGCGCCCATGCGGATGTGACATCGGAAATGGATGTGGCGATTGCGCGCTATCTGGGGGATCTGGCCCCGGCGGCCAAGGCGGCGGCGCATCGGCTGGCGGAAACGCGGTCGGCCTTGGCCGAGGCGGTGATGCGCGAAACCCAACGTCTGGCGCAGGAAAAGGCGCGGCTGGAAACGCTGTTGTCGGATGTGCCGGTGGGGGTTTTGCTGGTGTCGGGGGATCATACGCTGGCGTTTTACAATTCGCAGGCGGTGGATCTTATGGCCGCCGGGGTCGCGCCGGGCTTGGATCGGCGGTTGTTTGATTACCTGCGCGAAGGGCCCATTCGTCATGCACATGACCGCCTGATCGCCACGGGCGACCCGGATGCCGCCACCGATCTTTTGTGCACCACCACCACCGATGCCCGCATCCTGTCGGCCCGTATGCGTCTGACGCCGGGCGGGCAGGGGGCGGCCGCGGGCTATGTGCTGACTCTGCGCGATGTCACGGCAGATTTGTCGGCCCATGCCCGGCGTGAGGCGCTGTTGGCTGAGGTGTTTGACCGCTTGCGCCGCCCCGCAGCCAGCCTGTCGACCCTGATCGGGGTGATCCCCGAAGGCACCGCAGGCCCCGCACAGATGGACAGCGCCTTGCGTGCCGAGGTGGCGGCGCTGTCGCAGGCGGTCACCGAACTTGCGCGTCGCCATGATGAAGGGCGGATGGACGGCAGCGCCCAAACCCAAGCGCGCGCCTCGGACCTTGCTGATGGGTTGAAGGCACGGCTTGAGGCCGAGGGCGTGGGTCTGAACACGCAGGCGGCAGATATTTTGCTGCGCGCCAACGGGTTTGAAATCATTTCGCTGTTGGACGGCATCGCGCTGCATCTGGGCCAAGATCTGGCGGCGGCGGATTTGTCGTTGCGGATCGAGGAGGAAGACAGCGGCGCGATGATCCGGTTGTCATGGCAGGGCGGGCCGGTCAGCATTGGCGCGCTGGATCGCTGGCTGGAGGAGCCGTTGGACAAGATGGCCCCGGAGATTGCCGCCCGGTCGGTGCTGGCCTCGCATGCCACCGAAATCTGGCCTGAAGCTTTGGCGGAGGGGCGGCAATCGCTGTGCCTGCCCATTCGCCAAGCCCGCCGCGCCACGGCCCGGCCAAAGCCGGTGGTGCGCACGGTGGTTTATGATTTCGATCTGTTGTCGCGTGCGCGCACCGACAAGGTGGCCGAGACGCCGCTGGATGCGCTGACCTATGTGGTCTTTGACACGGAAACCACCGGGCTTTTGCCGCAGCAGGGCGATGAGATTGTGCAGATCGCCGCGGTGCGCATCGTCAATGGCCGTAGGGTTGAGGGCGAGGTGTTTGACACGCTGGTCAATCCGCGCCGGTCGATCCCGCTGTCGTCAACCGAGGTGCATGGCATCACCGAGGCGATGGTGGCCGATGCGCCCGAGGTGGATGAGGTCTTGCGCCGGTTCCACAAATTTGCCGAAGGCGCGGTGCTGATCGCCCATAACGCGCCCTTTGACATGCAGTTCCTGCGGCGGCGTGAAGCGGAACTGGGCTTGGCCTTCGATCATCCGGTGCTGGATACGGTTCTGTTGTCGGCGGTTGTCTATGGTCAGCATGAAACCCACAGCCTTGATGCGCTGACGCACCGCTTGGGCATCACCATTCCCGAGGCCGATCGCCACACCGCCATTGGCGACACCGTGGCCACGGCGGATGCGTTTTTGAAACTGATGCCGATGTTGCAAGGCCGATCCTTGACCACCTTTGGCGAGGTGCTGACCGAGGTGCGCAAACATGGGCGGCTGTTGAAAGACCTGAACTGACGGGGCGGTCAGGCGAAAGGGTCTGCCGGATAGCCCACCCCGGTCAGATACAGCCCATCGGGTGGGCAAACCGGGCCACAAGCGGCGCGGGTCTTGGCCTTTAGCGCGGTTTTCACATCCTCAGGCGCCCATGACCCCGCGCCCACCCGTTCCAGCGTGCCGACAATCGAGCGGACCTGATTGTGCAAAAAGCTGCGCGCGCGCAGGGTAAAGCGAATTTCGCGGCCCCCCGGATAGGGGCTTTCGCTGATCGTGATCTCATCCAGCGATTTCACCGGGCTTTTGGCCTGACATAAGGTCGAGCGGAAGGTGGTGAAATCATGGGTGCCGATCAGATGCGCCGCGCCTTGGCGCATGGCGTCGAGATCCAGCGGGTTTTGCACCCGCCATGCCAGTTGCGCATCATGGGTCAGCGGCGCGCGGCGTTGGATGAGCCGAAAGAGATAGCGCCGCTCAAGGGCCGAAAAGCGGGCGTGAAAGCCCCCCTCCACCCGCGCGGCGGCCAGAATGGCCACAGGGGCGGGGCGCAGATGGTGGTTCAGCGCCTCCATCAGGCGGAACGGGTCCCACTCGCGGTCCATGTCCAGTGTGGCCACTTGGCCCGTGGCATGAACGCCGGCATCGGTGCGGCCTGCGGCGGCGATGGTGTGGGCGCGGGGTTCCAGCTTGGCCAAGGCCTCCTCAATCGCGCCTTGCACCGAGGCCAGCCCTTGGGACTGGCGCTGCCAGCCCGCGAAAGGGGCACCGTGGTATTCGATTTTCAGGGCATAGCGCGGCATGACCCCGGAATTACCCCGCAAGGCGGCGCGCGTCCATGACTGAATTCGGCGCGGCTAAACCTCGACCTCTTGGCCAAGCCCGCGCGCCTTGGCCCGTGTCACGGCCAAGGCTGCCACCGCCAGATCCTGCAAGGCAACCCCGGTGCCGTCGTAAAGCGTGATCTCGCTGTCTGACTGCCGCCCCGGTGCCAGCCCGGCCAGAACCGCGCCCAAGGGGATGATCTTGTCCGCATCCAAAAGCCCCGCCGCCACCGCGTGCTGGGCCTCGCCAATGCTGACCGATTGGGCGACCTCATCGGTGTAAACCCGCGCGCGGGCAACCAGCGCGGGTTCGATTTCCTGCTTGCCCTTGGTGTCAGTGCCCATGCAGGCCAGATGGGTGCCGGGGCTGACATGGGCGGTCATAAGGCTGGCGGCAGGCGAGGAGGTGATGGTGATGATCGCATCCGCCTCAACCATGCGCGGCAGATCCACCGCCTCAAAGGGCAGGCCCAGTTCGGCGGCAATGGCGCCAAGACGGGGCAGCATCTCGGGGTGGAGGTTCCAACCGATCACCCGCTCCCACGGCCGCAGCCGCGCGGCGGCGCGCAGTTGAAACCCGGCCTGATGCCCGGCCCCCACAATGCCCAAAACCCGCGCATCGGGCCGTGCCAAACGGTCGATGGAAATCGCCGCCGCCGCAGCGGTGCGCAGCGCGGTCAAAAGATTGCCCCCCACCATGGCCAAGGGCCGCCCGCTGTCGGGGTCAAACAAGAACACGCTGGATTGGTGGTTGATGATCCCCCGCGCGGCATTGCCGGGGAAATAGCCGCCCGCCTTGACGCCCATCTGCCCCGCGGCCCGGTCGATCCCCGATTTGAAACCATATTGCCGCCCCTCGCCCAAGGCTTGGCGGATCACAGGGAAATTCTCGGCCTCGCCACGGGCTGCGGCGGTCAGACAGGCCATGACCGCGTCATAGGCATCTGCGGGTGTCACCAGATCGGCGATCAGGGCTTCAGGGATGATCAACATGGATTTGCGCCTTTCCAAATACTCCCGCCGGAGGCTGCGACATCGGCCACAGCCCCGCCGGGGCCGGTTCTCAATAGGCCTTGCCGCGCGCGGACACCGGCCAAACCACCTCGACCACCCCGCCACGCAGCCCGACATACCAGTCATGGATGTTGCAGGTCGGATCACAATGGCCGGGCACCAGCCGCAGCTTGTCATTGACCTTCAACACGCCCTCAGGGTCGTCGATCACCCCATGTTCATCCGAACATTTGACGTATCTCACATCCGTGCGGCCAAAGATCACGGGCAGGCCGGAATCCACCGATTGCGCCTTAAGGCCCGCATCCACAATCGCCTTGTCGGGCTTGGCATGGCTCATCACGCTGGTCAGCAAAAACAGCGCGTTTTCCCATTCGCCTTGGTCAATCCGCTTGCCGTCCTTGTCCAGAATGCGGCCATAATCGGCATCCATGAACGCATAGGACCCGCATTGCAATTCGTTGTAAACGCCGGAATTTCCTTCGAAATAATAAGACCCCGTCCCACCGCCGCCCACGATGTCACAGTCCAACCCCACCGCCTTGAGCCCCGCGACAGCATCGGCCACCTGCGCCACGGCCACATCGATCTTGGCCTTGCGGTCGGCGTAAAGATCCATGTGCTGCATGGCACCCTGATAGGCCTGAAGCCCGGCAAAGCGCAGCCCCGGTGCCGCGTCCACCGCTTTGGCAATCGCCACCACCTCGGGCGTGGTTTTCACCCCGCAGCGGCCCGCGCCACAGTCGATCTCGACCAAAACCTCGATCTGTGTGCCATGGCGCAATGCGGCGTCCGACAGATCGGCCACATTGGCCAGATCATCAACACAGCAGATCACCCGCGCCCCCAGTTTGGGGATGCGTGCCAGCCGGTCGATCTTCATCGGGTCGCGCACCTGATTGGACACCAGCACATCCTTGATGCCGCCGCGTGCGAAAACCTCGGCCTCGCTGACCTTCTGGCAACAGACCCCACAGGCCCCGCCCAGACGCTCTTGCAACAAGGCCACATCCACCGATTTGTGCATCTTGCCATGCACCCGGTGGCGCACCCCCATCCCCGCGGCAATCGCGCCCATCTTGGCGATGTTGCGCTCCAGCGCGTCCAGATCCAGCACAAGGCAGGGCGTCTGGATCTCGGCCTCGGTCATGCCGGGCAGGGCGGGAATGTCATAGCCAACCTCAAGCCCCTCGAAGGATGTCACTTTGTTCATCTCAAACCCCTTTCATCCACGGCAGCCGATCCAGATCGACATTGCCCCCGGTTATCACCACACCCACACGCTTGCCCTGAAACTCGGCGCGGTTCTTCAAGATCGCCGCCAAGGGCACGGCGCAGGAGGGCTCCATCACCAGCTTCATCCGCGCCCAAGTCAGGCGCATGGCGGCGATGATCTCGTCCTCTTCAGCGGTCAGAATGGCGCGCACATGCTGGCGCACGAAATGCCATGTCAGATCTTTCAAGGGCACCTTCAGCCCATCGGCCACCGTCACCGGCGCATCATCGGCAATGATATGGCCCGCCGCCAAAGAGCGCGCGGCATCATCAGCCTGCGCAGGTTCGGCGGCATAAATCGCGATCTCCGGCGCCAGATGCGACAGCGCAAGGCAAGTGCCAGAGATCAACCCGCCGCCGCCAATCGGGGCCATGATCGCCTCCAACCCCGGCACTTGTTCGATGAACTCCATCGCGCAGGTGGCCTGCCCGGCGATCACCCGCGGGTCATTATAGGGATGCACAAACTCGGCCCCCGTCTCGGCCAAAACTTGGGCAAACACCGCCTCACGGCTGGTGGTTGAGGGCTCACATTCCACCACCCGGCCACCATAGCCGCGCACGGCGTCTTTCTTGGCCTGCGGCGCGCTGTGCGGCATGACCACGGTGCAAGGAATGCCGCGCCGCCCGGCGGCATAGCTCAGACACGTGCCATGATTGCCGCTGGAATGGGTCGCCACCCCGCGTGCGGCCTCCGCCTCGCTCAGCCCAAAGACCGCATTCGACGCCCCCCGCGCCTTGAATGCCCCGGCGCGCTGAAAATTCTCGCATTTGAAAAACAGCTCTGCCCCGATCAGATCATTCAAATAGCGCGAGGTCATCACAGGGGTTTCATGCACATGCTGCGCAATCCGCGCGCGCGCCGCCATGGCATCAGAAAATGTTGGAATCTGCACGATCCATCCCTTCCTCTTGGCAAAAATACTCCGGGGAGCGCGAGGGGCTGGCCCCTCGCTCCCGCAGGTTCCGCTACTGCGCCGCCAAGGCCATGGCCGGAACGCTGCCGCGATAAAACGCCTGCGCCGCCGCCACGCCCGAGCCCAACTCAATCGGCCAGCCCAGATCGGCCATGCACATCTCGGCGGTGGCAAGACCTGCCAGCACCATCACATCGGTCAGCATCCCCAGATGGCCGATGCGGAACACTTTGCCCGCCACCTCGCCCAAGCCCACGCCAAAGGCGACGCCGTATTTCGAGGCGGCCAGTTGCACCAGATCGGTGCCGTTGCAGCCCTCGGGCACCACAACGGCGGTGATGGTGTCGGAATAGAGATCCGGCGATGCGGCGCAGGGGCGCATGCCCCAAGCGGCCACGGCCCGGCGCACGCCTTCGGCCAGACGGTGATGGCGGGCATAGACCGCCTCTAAGCCCTCATCCTCCAGCATCTCGATGCTGGCCGCCAATCCCGCAATCAGGCCAATCGGCGGGGTATAGGGAAAGCCCCCCGTGGCATTGGTGCGGATCTGGTCGGCAAAATCGAAAAAGCAGCGCGGCAGGCGGGCGGTCGCCATCGCGTCCAGCGCCTTGGGGCTGACGCCCAAGATCGCAAGGCCCGCAGGCAGCATGAAGCCCTTTTGGCTGCCCGCCACGGCAATATCGACGCCCCAGCCGTCAAAGTCGAAGGGCATCGAGGCAATCGACGACACCCCATCGACAAAAAGCATCGCCGGATGGCCCGCCGCATCCATGGCGCGGCGGATGCCTGCGATATCAGATTTCACCCCGGTCGCGGTTTCATTATGGGTGGCCAAGACCACCTTGATCTTATGGGTGGTATCGGCGCGCAGGGCGGCTTCGATCCGCGCCAAGGGCGCGCCTTGGCCCCAAGGGGTTTCCAGAATTTCCACCGCCAGCCCGTGGCGTTGGCACATGTCGATCCAGCGGTGGGAAAACATGCCAAAGCGCGCCGCCAGAACGGTGTCACCGGGCGAAAGCGTGTTGGAAATCGCCGCTTCCCAGCCGCCCGTTCCGGTCGAGGGCAACAAAAACACCTCGCCCTTGCCCATGGACAAGACGCGTTTGACCCCCGCCACCGCCGGGTGGAACATGCGGCCAAAGGCGGGTGAGCGGTGGTCCAGCGTGGGAATATCGCAGGCTTTGCGCAGCGCCTCGGGCATATTGGTCGGGCCGGGGATGAAAACCGGGTTTTGGGCAGACATGGGGAACTCCCTGTGATGTCAGTGCAGGTTAGGCCCATGGTCCCAAGGGCGCAATTTTTTCGAAAACATTTTTCACCTGCTGAAAAACATGATAAAGCCAAGACAAATCAAGGGACAAAGGTTTTTCACCGCCATGGCTGATCTTGCGAAACCCAAAGGCCGCCCAAAGTCTTTTCACGACAAGACCGATCAGAACACCATTCAGGCGCTGGACCGCGCGCTGGGGCTTTTGGAGATTCTGGCCGCGCATTCCGGACTGACGCTGTCGGATCTTGCGGCGAAATCCGATCAGGCGGTGGCCACGGTTTACCGCGCGCTCGTGACTTTGCAGGGGCGCGGGATGGTCGAGGTGGAAGACCCCGGCCAGCTTTGGCACATCGGGGGTGGGGCGTTTCGGGTGGGCTCGGCGTTCCTGCGCCGCACCAAGGTGATCGAACGCGCCCGCGCGCCGATGGAGGGGTTGATGCGCGACAGTGGCGAGACGGCGAACCTTGGGGTTGAGGTGGGCGATGAGGTGTTATTTCTGGCCCAAGTCGAAACCCATCAGGCCATTCGCGCCTTTTTCCCGCCCGGCACCAAGGGGCCGATGCATGTCTCGGGGATCGGAAAGGCGCTGATGGCGTGGTATGATCCGGCCAAGCTGTCGGGTCTGGTGGCACGGCGTGGCTTGCAGCGGTTCACCGAGTTTTCGCTGACGACCTTGGGCGATTTGCAGGCCGATCTGGCCACCACCCGCGCGCGCGGCTTTGCGATTGACGATCAAGAGCGCGCACCGGGCATGCGCTGTGTGGCGGCCCCCATTTTCAACGCCTATGGCGAGCCTGTGGCGGGGCTGTCGATTTCGGGACCGGCCTTTCGCATGGCGCTGGAGGATGCGCCGCGCATCGGGGCCATGGTGCGCGCCGCCGCCGATCAGGTGACCGAGGCGACGGGCGGGATACGTCCAGTTTGACCAAATGCTTGGGCCATGGTTGCAAGCGTGCCCCGCGCGTGATGATCTGCGCGCGAGTCTGGGAGATCGGCGATGAATGTCTTTATCAATGGCTTTGGGCGCATTGGCCGCTCGGTTCTGCGGGCTTGGGCGCTGGGGGCGGCCCCGGGCGTGCAGATCCGTGGGATCAATGACATCGCGGCAGCCGATATGTGCGCGTATCTCTTTGAATTCGACAGCGTCTTTGGCCCTTGGCATGGATCGGTTGCGCTGGAAGATGGCGCGCTGGTTGTGAATGGCCGGGCCATCCCCTTGCACCGCACGCCGGATATCTCGACGCTGGATCTGGCGGGCGTGGATGTGGTGATGGAATGCACCGGCCGGGCCGATGCCCGCGATGTGGCGATGCGGGGGCTGAGTGCCGGGGCGCGGCGGGTGTTGGTGTCGGGGCCATCGGCGGCGGCGGATGTCACCTTGGTTCTGGGGGCCAATGAGGCGGCCTTGGCCGATCAGCCGATCGTGTCGAATGCGTCCTGCACCACCAATGCGCTGGCACCTTTGGCGCGGCTGATCCATGAGCATTGGGGCATTGTCACCGGGTCGATGACCACGATCCATTGCTATACCGGCAGCCAGCCCACGGTGGATGCGCCTGCGGCGGATTTTTCACGCTCGCGCGCGGCGGCCTTGTCGATGGTGCCGACGACCACCAGCGCGCAGCGGTTGTTGGATACGGTCTTGCCGCAGATTGCGGGCCGGATTGAGGGGTCGGCGGTGCGGGTGCCGACGGCCTCTGTCTCGGCGGTGGATCTCGTGGTGATGACCGAGCGACCCGCGACGGTGGCGGCGGTGAATGCGGTGCTGGCGGCGGCGGGGGGGGTGATTGGGGCGACGACCAAGGCGCTTGTGTCGTCGGACCTGCGGGCGCGGCCGGAAAGCATCATCATGGCGCTGCCCGAGACGCGGGTGACGCGCGGCGGGATGCTGCGAGTCTTTGGCTGGTATGACAACGAATGGGGCTTTTCCAACCGGATGCTGGATGTCGCCCTGCGGATGGGGGCGCGGTGATGGCGCTGCAGGGGTTTTTCACCGCTGGCCCCTATGATGACGGCGATCCGGTGACGGGGCATTACTATGAGGTGGCGTCAAACGACCCCACCCGCGCGCAGGTTTGGGGCTATACGGGGGCCTTGTCTTATGCGCCGGGGGATCGGCTGCGCCTGCACGCCATGTCCAGCGCGCCAAAGGCGCGGCTGGTGATTGCCCGTGACGGGGTGGCGGCGGAAACTGTGCTGGAGACCACGATTGCCACAAGTTTTGCCCCGACGCCGGCTGATTGTTCGGTCAGGGGCTGTGATTGGCCTCTGGCCTTTGAGATGGAGATTCCGAACGATTGGCAAAGCGGGGTTTATACCGTCACGCTGACCATTCCGGGCCATCAGTCGCAGCATATGTTTGTGCTGCGTGCCGCCCAGCCCAAGGCACGGATTGCCATGGTTTTGGCCACCGGCACATGGTGCGCTTATAATGACTGGGGCGGGTCGAACCATTATCAGGGGCTGACCGGGCCAGAGGGGGGGGATTTTGCCCCCCATGTCAGCCTGTTGCGCCCCTGGGCCACGGGGTTTGTGGCCTGGCCTGCCGACGCGCCGCGTATTCCGCATGCCTCGCCCCTGCTGTCAAAGCCGCGCTATCCGCATATGGACTATGCCCGTGCCAAGGGGATTTCGAAGAAATACGCCTCCTCCGGCTGGGCGGCGTTTGAGCGGCCCTTTGCGCTCTGGTGTGAGGCGCAGGCGATTGCGCTTGATTACCTCACCCAGCACGATTTGCACCGCGACCCTGCGGCGCTGGCGGGCTATGGCCGGGCTCTGATCGTGGGCCATGATGAATATTGGTCATGGGAGATGCGCGATACGGTCGATGCCTGGGTTGAGGCCGGCGGGGAATTGGCGCGGTTTGGCGGCAATTTCTTTTGGCAGACGCGGTTGTCGGCAGATTTGTTGACCCAGACCTGTTTCAAAACCACCGCCGAGGTGGCCGACCCGATGGCGGGGACGAACCGGCTGACCAGCTATTGGGACCACCCGCAGGTGGGCCGTCCGGCCGTGGCGACCATGGGGCTGACGGGCAGCATGGGCGTCTATGCCGGGTGGAGCCGCTGTGCCGCCCATGGGTCGGGCGGGTTTACGGTGTATCGGCCCGATCATTGGGTGATGGCGGGCACGGGGCTGGGCTATGGCGATGTCTTGGGGGCGGCGTCAAACATCTTTGCCTATGAGGTGGACGGGATTGATTACACCATGACCCATGGCCTGCCCTTTGCGGCTGAGGGCACGGGGTTGCAGGGGGAGTTGACGATTGTGGGCCTCTCGCCTGCCACCACGGCATCCTATTCCACCGGGCCGCAGGATCGTGATGCGTTTATCGGGATGGGCGATGCCGAGGATGTGGCTCTGCGGATCTATGGCCGGGTGGATGCCGAGACATTGGGCATGGCGAGCCGGGGCAATGGCTGTATGGCGGTGTATTGGCGCGGGCGGGGGGCGGTGTTCAACGCCGCATCCTGCGAATGGGTCGCCGGGTTGATTGCGCGCGAGCGTCCGGTGGAGCAGGTGACGCGCAACGTGCTGACGGGGGTTTGGGGGTAGGGCAGCTGTGCCGCGCGAAGCGGTGTGTCTGGGGCGGGCGGGGGAGGGGGGGCTGTCGGCCCCCCTCTGGCCTGCGGCCATTCACCCCCCCGAGGGTATTTCAGCCAAGATGAAATGGCGGGTTTTAAGGGGACGATCAGCCGCCCGCCATCAGCGCCTTAATCAGCGCTTGGGCGTCGGGGCTGTCCCAATGGGCATCACCGATCAGGCGGCCGACCTCTTGGCCTTGGGGGTTGACGATCACCGTGACCGGCAGGCCCATGACGCCCATGGCGCGGGCCAGTTCTGATTTCGGGTCGCGGATGTTTTCCAGATTGGCAATCGCGGCCTCGGTGAAGAACCGCTCAATCGCCACCGGGTCATTGCGGCCTGTGGCCAAGGGGACCACGGCAATCTCGGGCAGGGCGGCTTGCAGGCGGTCAAGCGCGGGCATTTCCTCGCGGCAGGGTGGGCACCATGTGGCCCAGAAGTTCAGAACCACCCATTTGCCCTGAAACTCGTCCATCGAGCGCGGGGCGTCTGCCATGTCGATCAGCGCGGCGGGCGGCAAGGGGGTGGGGGCGGTCAACACCATCTTGGCCATGTCGCCGGTGACATAGGCCGACATATCGGCATGGGCCGGGTTTGCACCAAGCATCAAGGCCGTATAAAGCACCGCTAACGCGTTTCGCATTCTACCCCCAATAGGCCAGATCATGACCCAATCCAAAACCACCCCAAAAGACGGCGCGGCCAATGCCATGTGGGGCGGGCGTTTCGCCTCTGGCCCTGATGCCATCATGACGGCGATCAATGCCTCGATCGGCTTTGACCAGCGCATGTATGCCCAAGACATTGCAGGCTCGCGCGCCCATGCCGCCATGTTGGCCGCGCAAGGCATCATAAGCGATAGCGATGCGGCGGCGATTGGGGAAGGGCTGCTCACGGTCTTGTCAGAGATCGAGGGGGGGAAGTTTACCTTTTCCACCGCTTTGGAGGATATTCACCTGAATGTGGAAAGCCGGTTGACCGAGATCATCGGGGAGGCGGGCAAGCGGCTGCATACGGGGCGCAGCCGCAACGATCAGGTGGCGGTGGATTTCCGGCTGTGGGTGCGCGACCAGTGTGATGCGGCGATTGCCGGGCTGACCGAATTGATGCGGGCCTTTCTGGCGCAGGCCGAGGCGGGGGTGGATTGGGTGATGCCGGGGTTCACCCATTTGCAGACCGCCCAGCCGGTGACATGGGGCCATCATATGCTGGCCTATGTCGAGATGTTTGCCCGCGACCGTAGCCGCTTTGAAGATGCGCGGCGGCGGATGAATGAGTGCCCGCTTGGCGCGGCGGCCTTGGCGGGGACGTCCTTTCCGATTGACCGGCATGCCACAGCGGCGGCCTTGGGCTTTGACCGGCCCACGGCGAACAGCCTTGATTCGGTTTCGGACCGTGATTTTGCGCTGGAGTTTCTGGCGGCATCGTCGATTTGCGCCATGCATCTAAGCCGCTTTGCCGAGGAATTGGTGATCTGGTCCTCGGCCCAGTTCCGCTTTGTGCGGCTGAGCGACAAGTGGACGACGGGCAGCTCCATCATGCCGCAAAAGAAGAACCCCGATGCGGCGGAGCTGTTGCGCGCCAAGCTGGGGCGCATCCTTGGGGCAACGGTGGCCTTGTTCACCATCATGAAGGGTCTGGCGCTGACCTATTCCAAGGACATGCAAGAGGACAAGGAACAGACCTTTGATGCCGCCGACACGCTGATGCTGGGGCTGGCGGCGATGACGGGGATGGTCAGCGACATGACCGCCAACCGCGAGGTGTTGCGGGCTGCGGCGGCGTCGGGCTTTTCCACCGCGACCGATTTGGCCGATTGGCTGGTGCGGCGGCTGGGCCTGCCGTTTCGCGATGCGCATCATGTGACGGGCACGCTGGTGGCGATGGCGGAAAAGGCTGGGATCGACCTGCCGGATCTGAGCCTTGCGCAGATGCAATCAGTCCATGCGGGCATCACCGCAGAGGTGTTTGACGTCTTGGGCGTGGAAAATTCGGTGAATTCGCGCCTGTCTTATGGCGGCACCGCGCCGGTGCGGGTGGCCGAGCAGGTGGCGCGCTGGAAGGCGGCGCTGGGCTAAACGGCCCTTGCCCCTTTCGTTTATGGCGGCGGTTGGGCGGTTGCTTTTGTGCCGGGGCTGGGGTCTGCTGGGGGCAGATGAGATTGTGAAAGGGATGCCATGAAACCGCTTTACGTCGTTGTTGTGCTGGCCGCGCTGGCCGGATGTGGGGCTGATGGTGTGCCTGAGGCCCCGGCCTCGAAGGCCAGCACAACAACGGGGCTGACGATTTCGGGCTGTGCCAGTGTGGGCGTTTCGGTGGGTGCCCCCTCGGCTGGTGGTAAGTCGAGCTGCTGATTGCGGCGCGGGACGCTTCTGTTATACCAGCGCTGACAGCAACGGGGCGGCGCGCGTATGGATCATTTCATCTATAAATCCGGCATTCTGTATGCCGAGGACGTGGCGATCCCCGATATTGCCGCCGCCGTCGGCACGCCGTTTTATGTCTATTCCGCCGCGACCCTGACGCGGCATTACAAGCTGTTTACCGAGGCCCTCTCGCCCCTGCCGCATCAGGTGTGCTTTGCGATCAAGTCGCTGTCCAATATCGCTGTGCTCAAGCTTTTGGGCGATTTGGGCGCGGGCATGGATGTGGTGTCGGGCGGCGAATATCGCCGTGCCAAGGCGGCGGGCGTGCCGGGTGATCGGATTGTATTTTCGGGCGTGGGCAAAACCCGCGAGGAGATGCGGTTGGCCTTGGAGGGTGGGATTCGCCAGTTCAATCTGGAATCGGAACCCGAAATGCGCGCCTTGTCCGAGGTGGCCAGATCCATGGGCGTGGTGGCCCCTGTCACCGTGCGGGTGAATCCCGATGTTGACGCCAAGACCCATGAGAAGATTGCCACCGGCAAGTCGGACAACAAGTTCGGCATCCCGATTTCCCGCGCGGTCGAGGTCTATGCCGAGATTGCTCGTCTGCCCGGCCTGAAGGTGGTGGGGATCGACGTGCATATCGGCAGCCAGTTGACCGATCTTGCCCCCTTTGAGGAGGCGTTCAAGAAAGTGGCCGAGTTGACCGAGACGCTGCGCGCGCAGGGCCATGTGATTGACCGGCTGGATCTGGGCGGGGGCCTTGGGATTCCCTACACTCGGTCCAATGAAGCCCCACCCCTGCCCACCGATTACGGCGCGATGATCAAGCGCACGGTGGGCCATTTGGGCTGTGAGATCGAGATTGAGCCGGGGCGGCTGATTTCGGGCAATTCGGGCATTCTGGTTGCGGGCGTCATCTATGTGAAAAGCGGCGAGGGGCGGGATTTCCTTATCTTGGATGCCGCGATGAATGATCTGGTGCGCCCGTCGATGTATGGCGCGCATCATGACATCGTGCCGGTGATCGAGCCGCCCTTTGGCGGGCCTTCGGCGGGCTATGATGTGGTGGGGCCGGTCTGCGAGACCGGCGATACCTTTGCCAAGGGGCGGGGATTGCCGCTGTTGGCCGAGGGCGATCTGGTGGCATTTCGCAGCGCGGGCGCCTATGGCGCGGTGATGGCCAGCGAATACAACACCCGGCCGCTTATTCCGGAGGTTTTGGTGCAGGGCGATCACTTCGCCGTCATCCGGGCGCGACCGACATTTGACGAAATCCTTGCGCGCGATAACATCCCAGAATGGTTGTAAGCGGCGGAGGGCCTCACGCAGCGAATGGATGAGCGCACGAAAGCCACGCTGAAACGGATCGAGACCCCGCTGCGGCTGACGCTGGCGGGGCTTTGGGCCGAGCGGTTGGTGCGGGCGTTCTGGCCCTTGTGGACGCTGGCGATTGCCGTTCTGGCGGCTTTGTCCTTTGGCCTGCAGGATCATCTGCCGTTGGAAGCCCTGTGGTTTGGCGCGGTGTCGTCGCTGGCGGGTTTGCTCTGGGCCGGGGTGCAAGGGCTGCGCGCCTTTCGCAAGCCGAGCCGGGTGGAGGCCATGGCGCGGCTGGACAGCCGCTTGCCGGGCCAGCCTTTGGCGGCTTTGCAGGATACCCAAGCGATTGGGGCCGGGGATCCGGCCTCGCAGGCGGTTTGGGCTGCGCATCTGGCGCGGATGGCCGAACGGGCGAAGGGGGCAAAGCCCGTTCAGCCCGATCTGAAACTGGCCGCGCGCGACCCCTTTGCGCTGCGCTATGTGGCGCTGACGGGGCTGGTGATGGCGCTGATCTTTGGCTCGGTCTGGCGGCTGTCGTCCTTGTCGGCCTTGGCGCCGGGGGGCGCGGGGGGCGATGTGCTGGCCGAGGGGCCGACATGGGAAGGCTGGCTGAAGCCACCCGCCTATACCGGCAAGCCGACGCTGTATCTGGCGGACCAAACCGCCGAGAGCTTGACCGTGCCGGTCGGCACCAAGCTGCAACTGCGGTTTTATGGCACGCCGGGCGATCTGATTCTGAGCGAAACCCTGTCGGGCCGGGTGGATGCCCCCCCTGCATCAGACCCGGTGCAAGAGTTTGCGCTGGTGCAAAGCGGGCGTTTGGCGATTGAAGGGCCGGGAGGGCGTGAATGGGCGGTGACGCTGACCCCCGACACCCCGCCCCAGATTGCCGCCGAAGGTGCGATTGCCCGCGAAAAGGGAGGTCGGTTCAGCCAAGATTTCAAGGTGACGGATGATTTCGGCATCACCAAGGGCCAAGTCACGATTGCGCTGGATCTGGACAAGGTGGACCGCCGCTTTGGTCTGGCCGCCGATCCGGCCGATGTGGCCCCGGTGGTCTTGGACCTGCCCATGCCGCGCAAGGGCGACCGCCGGGAATTTCTGGGCACCTTGGTGGATGATCTGTCGCAATCGGTGCTGGCCAACCTGCCGGTGACGCTGACCTTTGCTGCCGTGGATGCGGCGGGCCAAGAGGGTGCCTCTGCCCCCATAGCGGCGGTGCTGCCGGGCAAGCGGTTCTTTGACCCCGTCGCCTCGGCCCTGATCGAGATGCGGCGCGATCTGATGTGGACGCGGGCCAATGCCCCCCGCACGGTGCAGGTCTTGCGCGCCATCACCCATGCGCCCGAGGGGGTTATCACCAATGAAAAGGCGTGGCTGCGGCTGCGCGTTGCCATGCGGCGGCTGGAGGCAGAGGCGGCAAGCCTGAGCCTTGAGCTGCGCGATGAGGTGGCCGAGGAGCTGTGGCAGATCGCGCTTTTGATGGAAGAGGGCGATTTGAATGACGCCAAAGAACGGCTGCGCCGCGCCCAAGACCGGCTGGCCGAGGCGATCAAGCGCGGGGCCTCTCCCGAGGAAATTCAAGAGCTGATGGATGAGATGCGGCAGGCCATGGATGATTACATGGACCTTTTGGCCGAAAACATGGAAGAGCGCAGCCCCGAGGAGCAATCCGCCGATGGTGGGGCGACCATGTCGGAAGATCAGCTGCAGGAAATGCTGGATCGTTTGCAAAAGCTGATGGAAGAGGGCCGCACGGCCGAAGCGGCAGAGCTTTTGGCGCAGATCCAAGAGATGATGGAAAACATGCGCATGGTCCAGCAGGACGGGCAGGGCCAAGGTCGGGGCAGCCGGGGCCAGCAGGCGATGCGCGAGTTGGGCGAAACCATGCGCGGCCAGCAGGGCCTGTCGGATGATGCCTTCCGCGATTTGCAGCGCGGGCGGCGGGGCGAGGGGCAGGAGCCGGGTGAGGGCCAGCCGGGTGAGGGCCAGCCGGGTGAGGGCCAATCTGGCGAAGGTCAGCCGGGCGAGGGTGAGGGCGGGCAGGACGGCCAGAGCCTTGCCGAACGGCAAGAGGATTTGCGCCGCCAGTTAGAGCGGCTGGAGCGTGAGGGCGATTTGCCCGGCGCTGGAAATGAGCGGGGCGAGGCGGGCCGCCAGCGGCTGGAGGAGGCGCGCCGCGCCATGCGCGAGGCCGAAGAAGCCCTGCGCAACCGCGATCTGCGCGGGGCTTTGGACCGTCAGGCCGAGGCGCTGGAAGCGCTGCGCCAGGGTATCCGCGATCTGGGCGAGGCGCTGGCGCAGGAAAACCGCCAAGAGGGCGAGGCGCAGGCCGGACGGCAGGCCAACAGCGACGATCCGGCGGGCCGCGACCCCTTGGGTCGCCAGCAGGGCAACAGCCTGCGCATCGGGTCGGACAATAACCTGCTGAGCGATGAAGAGGTCTATCGCCGGGCCGAGGAATTGCTGGAAGAAATCCGTCGCCGATCAGGCGATCTGACCCGACCCGAGGGCGAGCGCGACTATCTGAAACGGCTGTTGGATCTTTTTTAAGGCGCAAGGGATGGGGTGCGAGCGGTCGGCGGCAGAACCCCGCCCGCCAAGACCCTACATATGCGGGGCAAGCAGCACCGCTTCGACCGCCGAGCCAAGCTTATCGGCGACGATCATGAACAGCAGCGCCGTCACGCCCATAATCAGGCATAGCCTGACAACGGACAGGCGCTTGCGATTCTGTGGTATGGTCAACATCGGGTCCATTTGGATGTTCTACACCCAATTCCAAGCCAAAATATGGTAATAATCGGGGCTTTTCTGCGACAATCGGTTTCGGATTGGGAAACCTATGGCGACTGCTTCCCCTTGGCCTGACTTTGCGCTAATCCGGCTGCAACCATGGAAATGACCGACCCAAAGGGCCTTTGCGATGAAATTCACCCTGTCTTGGCTGAAAGATCACCTTGAGACGACGGCGTCTTTGGATGAGATCCTCTATGCGCTGACCGATCTGGGGCTCGAGGTCGAAGGCGTGGTGAACCCGGTGGCGAAACTTGCCCCCTTTACCATCGCCAAGGTTCTGGAGGCCACCCAGCATCCCGATGCCGACCGGCTGCGCGTCTGCCGGGTGATGACGGATGAGGGCGAAAAGCAGATCGTTTGCGGCGCGCCCAATGCGCGGGCAGGGATCACGGTGGTTCTGTGCAAACCGGGCGATTATGTGCCGGGCATTGATGTGACCTTGGGCGTGGGCAAGATCCGCGGCGTTGAAAGCCATGGGATGATGGCGTCCGAGCGCGAGTTGGAACTGTCGGACGAGCATAACGGCATTATCGAGTTGCCCTCGGGTGAGGTGGGCCAGAAGTTCGCCGATTGGTTGGCTGCGAACCGTCCGGCCGTGTGTGATCCGGTGATTGAGGTGAAGATCACCCCGAACCGCCCCGATGCCTTGGGCGTGCGCGGGATTGCGCGCGATCTGGCGGCGCGGGGCTTGGGTGTGTTGAAGCCCTTGGAGATCCCCGCGATCAAGGGTGGCTTTGCCAGCCCCGTGACCGTGCAGATCGACGCCGCGTTGAAGGCCAAAGGCTGCCCGCATTTCGCAGGCCGCACCATTCGCGGGGTGAAGAACGGCCCTTCGCCCGACTGGTTGCAGGCGCGGCTGAAGGCGATTGGCCTGCGGCCGATTTCGGCCTTGGTCGATATCACCAACTATTTCACCTTTGGCCTGAACCGGCCTTTGCATGTCTTTGACGTGGCCAAGGTGCAGGGCGGGGCTTTGCGGATTCATGCGGCGGCGGGGGGCGAGGAGTTTCTGGCACTCGACGGCAAGACCTATGCCCTGCGGGCCGGGATGATGGCGATTTCCGATGCGGCGGGGGTGGAAAGCCTTGCCGGGATCATGGGGGGCGAACATTCGGGCTGCACCGAGGAGACGACCGAGGTATTCTTGGAAAGTGCCTTCTGGGACCCGATCACCATTGCCGCCACGGGCCGGGCGCTGAAGATCAACTCGGACGCGCGCTATCGGTTCGAGCGCGGGGTTGATCCGGCCTTTACCCTGCCGGGGCTGGATCTGGCGACGCAGATGATCTTGAATCTCTGCGGTGGCGAGGCGAGCGATCTGGCGGTGGATGGCGCGGCCCCGGACACCACGCGCGCCTATAAGCTGAACCCCGCACGGGTGATCAGCCTTGTCGGCATGGATATTCCCGAGGCCGAACAGCGCCAGACGCTGACGGCGCTCGGCTTCAAGCTGAACGGCAATATGGCGACCCCGCCTTCGTGGCGGCCCGATGTTCTGGGCGAGGCCGATCTGGTGGAGGAAGTGGCGCGCGTGGCAAGCCTGACCAAGCTGGAAGGCAAACCGCTGCGCCGCATGGTGCCCGGCGTGCCGCGCCCGATTCTGACGCCCTTGCAGGTGCGCGAACGCACCGCGCGGCGCACGATTGCGGCGCTGGGCTATAACGAATGTGTCACCTACAGCTTTATCGACGAGGCGGCGGCCAAGCTGTTCGGCGGCGGCAGCGATGCGGTGCGGGTGGACAATCCGATTTCGTCCGAGATGAGCCATCTGCGCCCTGATCTTCTGCCGGGTCTGTTGCGCGCGGCGGCACGCAACCAGGCGCGGGGGTTCATGGATTTGGCCTTGGCCGAGATTGGCCCGGCCTTCCATGGCGGCGAGCCGGGCGAGCAGCATTTGCAGGCGGCGGGCCTTTTGGTCGGCGCCTCGGCGGCGCGCGATCCGCATGGCAGCCGCCGCCCGGTGGATGTGTTTGACGTGAAGGCCGATGTCGAGGCGGTCTTGGCCGCGCTGGGCGCGCCCGCCCGCGTGCAGATCAGCCGCAAGGTGGCCGCGTGGTTCCATCCGGGCCGCTCTGGGGCGATTGGTTTGGGGCCGAATGTCATGGCGACATTTGGCGAGGTTCACCCCAAGGTTTTGGCGGACATGGGCGTCAAAGGTCCGGCCATGGCCTTTACGGTGCTGGTGGCCAATGTCCCCTCTCCCAAGGTGAAAACCCCGACCCGGCCTGCGCTGGCGATTTCCGACCTGCAAGCGGTGGAACGCGATTTCGCCTTTGTGGTGGACAAGTCGGTTGAGGCGCTGGTTGCGGTCAATGCGGCCCAAGGGGCGGATAAGGCCTTGATCGAGACGGTGCGGGTCTTTGACCAATTCACCGGCGAGAAGGCCGAGGCGCAGATGGGGGCGGGCAAAAAGTCCATCGCCTTGACCGTGCGGCTGCAACCGACCGACAAGACCTTGACCGAGGCCGATATCGAGGCGGTCTCGGCCAAGATCATCGAAAAGGTGTCCAAGGCGACGGGCGGCGTTTTGCGCGGCTGAGGGGGGTTGCACCCCGCGCTCCTCGTCGACTTCGTCGCTCGTCGCTTGTCGGGCGTGGCGGTGCCGAGGAGAAGACGAAGTCGCCCGACGAGGATCGCCGGGAAGGGCCGCTGAGAAGGCAACAGTCAAAAGGGCGTCCGAACCATTCGGACGCCCTTTACACGTCAGTTTGCGATAAAAAAGCCGCGGGAGGCGATGCGCCTCCCGCGGCAGGCGCTGCCGTCAGGCAGGGAGACGAATTCCGCTGTGCAGGGCGGGAAAGCTATGCGCCTTTTGCTTGGCCTCAGCCGGGCCAAGGCCAAGATGCATTGCCTCAAGATCGGCGCGGGTCAGACCGATGTCAGCCAAAAGCCGATCATCGCTGCGATCCAGCAAAAAGCGGGTCGAGCGGCGGGTTTGGAAGGCGGTCATCAGTTGGGCGAACATGCGGGCGAACATCGGGAAACTCCTGTCTATGGGCTGGATATGCGCCTCTCATTGACATTTCTCAAACGAATAGGTTTCATCTCTGACATTTGCTAAACTCATGGAATGGGTCAGATGAGCGCGCCGTTGGACAGTGACCTGATGCGCAGCTTTCTGGCGGTGGCTGACAGCGGGTCTGTCACCATTGCCGCAGCGCGGCTTTTTCGCACGCAATCGGCGGTGTCGTTGCAAATCAAGCGGTTGGAAGAGAGCCTTGGCCAGCCCTTGTTCACCCGTCAAGCCCGTGGCGTCGTGCTGACCCCGCGCGGCGAGCAGCTGATGCCCTATGCGCGCAAGGTGGTGGCGCTGTTGGATCAGGCCGCCATTGCGCTGCGCGAAAAGCCTTTGGCGGGGCCGGTGCGGGTGGGGATTCCCGATGAATATTCCGGCACCGTTTTGCCCCGTGCCTTGGCCGCCTTTGATGAGCGCCATGAAGGCGTGCAGGTTTCGGTGCGGGTGGGCCATTCGACCGAGCAGATGAAGGCCTTGGAGGCCGATGAGATTGACCTCGCGGTGATTTACGACTGGGATTATGTGCAGGAAGGCGAGGTTTTGTGCATTGACCCCACGGTCTGGGTCACCTCGACCACGCATCAGCAGCATCTGCGCCAGCCGGTGCCGGTGGCGGTCTATTTCAAATCCGCCTGGAGTCGCGAGTTCGCCGAAGCCGGGCTGACGCGCCAGCGGATCGAGTGGCGGCCTGCGTGGTCTTGTGACATGGCGGGGGGCTTTCGGGTGGCGGTGACCAATGGCATGGCGGTGGCGCCTTTGTCGCGCTCGACCATTCCGGCGGGGTGCCGCGAGTTGACGGCCGAGGATGGCTTTCCAATCGTGGACTATGCCCGCGTCATTCTGTTGCGCAATCCGCGCGGCACCTCGCCTGCGGTGGAGGGGATGGCCGCGATGCTGCGCGAGGCTTTTGCGCCTTTGGGGGTGCAGCAAGAGACCTTGCCGGTGGCGCGGCTCTGACGCTCGGGCCTTTGGCGGGGGTCTTTGGGCCAAGATGACAGACCAGCGCGATGGCGCTTGCGGCCGGGTCGGGCAGTTTGTAACGGTTTGGTGACAAGGCTGCGGGCAAAGGAAAGCGCATGAGTCTTTGGGTCATGCTGGCCGTTTTGGGTGCGGCTTTCTTGCACGCCTTGTGGAATTCGCTTTTGAAGGTTGGCACCTCGCGGATGGGGGCCATGGTGATCTTGTCGATCGGCGAGATTCCGATCGGGCTTGCGGTGATCCTCGCGCGGCCCGCGCTGGACTGGTCGGTGGCCCCTTGGGTGATTGCGGCGGGCTGTGCGCATTTCTTTTACAAGCTGTTCTTGACCTATGCCTATGAGCGCGGCGATCTGAGCCGGGTCTATCCGATTGCCCGCGGTTCGGCGCCTTTGATGGTGGGGTTGGTGTCGCCGTTTTTCCTGAGCGATGTGATCAGCCCGATGGAATTTGCAGGCATCGCGGTTTTGGGCTTTGGCATCTTGCTGATGGCGCGGGGGGTGTTTTCCGATGGTGAGAACCGGCGGCTTATTCCTTATGCGCTGGGTTCGGCCTGTGCGACGGCGACCTATACGCTGATTGACGGGCAAGGCGCGCGGGTGTCGGGCGATGCGGTGGCCTATATTGCTTGGGTCTTTGTGGTGGATGGGCTGTTCTTTGCAGGCGGCATCTTGGCGTGGAAAGGCTGGGATGTGCTGCCGCGCGCGCGCAAGGCCTGGGGTGTGGGGATGATTGCGGCGGCGGCCTCTTATGGCGCCTATGCGGTGTCGGTCTGGGCGATGACCATTGCGCCGATTGCGGTGGTGGCGGCCTTGCGCGAAACCTCGATTCTCTTTGCGGTGATGATCGGCTGGCTGGCCTTTGGCGAGAAAATGACGCGCACCAAGGTCTTGGCCGCGCTGGTCATTGTGGGCGGGGTGATGCTGACGCGGCTGTGATGGGGCCGCTCGTCGTCGACTGCGTCGCTCCTCGTGGGGGGCCGCGATGGTGAGATGCGCCAAGCGCAAAAGGCGTGGCGGTTAGGAAATGCGCCGTGGCCGTTCGGGAATGAGCTGCTGGGCAACCCCTGCAAGCACCAGATAGGCCGAGGTGGCCACCAGCCCCCAATGCGCCCAAGTGCCTTCGGCAAAATTCACCCAAGCCGCCCAGCCCGCAAACCCGACCCAGGCAATCGAGACCGGCAGCGTGATGTCACGCCAGCGCTTGGTGCGGGTGGGATGCACGAATTTGAACGGCAAGAACATGGCCACCGTCAGAAAGACCACCACCGCAAGGATCACATTTTGTGACGGGGCCACGGCAAAAAGCACCAGCACCACCATGTTCCAGCAGGCCGGAAAGCCCGAAAAGCTCTTGTCCTTGGTCTTCATCCGGGTGTCGGAAAAATAGATCACCGACCCATAGCAAATGGCAATGATCACAAGCCAGCCGATCCAACCCGTCAGCATCCCCGATTTGAAAAGCGCATAGGCGGGGATGAAAACATAGGTCAGATAATCGACGATCAGGTCCATCAAGACGCCGTCATAGATTGGAAAATTCTTGGGCGTGTCGTAGCGCCGGGCCAAGGGGCCATCGATGCCGTCAACCAAGAGCGCCAGAACCAGCCATAGAAACATCGTCTGCCAATCGCCTTCAACGGCGGCCAACATGGCAAACATCGACAAGACAGCGCCGGTGGCGGTCAAGAGATGCACGGAAAGCGCTTTGATCTTTATATCCATCAGGTCTTTTTCGCCGATCACGGCGGCGTGTCAACCGTCAGCACCACAATCGGGGCATTTCTGGCGGTAAACATCGCGACAGCTTAGGCGCGGGGATGCGCCTTTTCGTAAACCTCCATCAGGCGCGCGGCGTCCACCGCGGTGTAGGCCTGTGTGGTGGACAGGCTGGCATGGCCGAGCAGTTCCTGAATGGCGCGCAGATCGCCGCCGGCGGACAGAAGATGGGTGGCAAAGCTGTGGCGCAGCGCATGGGGCGTGGCGGTGGCGGGCAGGCCCATCTGCAACCGCGCCTGTTCCATCACCTTTTGCACCAGTCGCGGATTCAAGGGCCCGCCGCGCGCACCGCGAAAGAGCGGCCGATCGGCGGTCAGATCAAAGGGGCAAAGTGCTGCATAGCGGGCGATCGCCGCGCGGGTCACGGGTAGCGTCGGCACCAGCCGCTCTTTGCCGCCCTTGCCGGTGATGCGCAGCACATCGGGCAGGGGATGGGCGCGCCCGGTCAGCCCCAAGGCCTCGGAAATCCGCAGGCCTGATCCGTAAAGCAGGGTCACAATCGCCATGTCGCGCGCCGCGACCCAATCAGTGCTCGCCTGATCGCCCACCACCTGAATGATATCTTGAGCCGCCGTTTCCGACAAAGGTCGCGGCAGTTTACGCCGGTATTTCGGGCCGCGCGCCGACAGGGTGGCGGTGGCATCGGTCTCGGTCTGATCGGCGACAAAGGCCAAGAACCCCTTGACCGCCGACAGCTTGCGCGCCACCGAGCGGGGCGAGATGTCACGCCCCCGCAGATCGGCCATCCAAGCGCGAAGATCGGCTTGGCCCAGATCGGTCAGCGCCGCCAATCCGGCCTGCCCGCCGTGGTGCTGCGACAGAAAATCGAGGAATTGGCCCAGATCGCGGGCATAGGCGGCCAAAGTATTCTCTGCCGCGCCCTTCAGCGCACGCAGATGGTCAAGCCAGCGCGCCATGGCCTCACGTTGGGCCGCCGATATGGCCAGCCCGCCCGCGCTCATGACAGCCAGCGCCGCATGGTGCGCTCAAAGATGCCAGCGAAAAAGGCCAGAAGATCGGTGCCATGGGTGGGTTTGAACAGATGCGGATCCTCGGCCCCCAGAACCAACATGCCGGGCAAGCGGCCGGTGCCGAAATCAAGCTTCATCAGCGCCTCGGAGCGGATCCAGCCCGCGCGCTCGCCATAGATCGCGTCCGATTGCGGCAAGACCTGCCGCAACACGACGGGGCGCTGCGGCACATTGCGCCCGCCGGTCAGATAATCGGCCACAAAGCCCGGCGCGGCGATGGAGAGCACATCGCCAAGCTTGCGCAGTGCTGGATCCTCGCCCTCTTGCACGGTTTCCAAGACCAGCCGCACGCAGTCAACCCGCAGGGTCTGGGCCACGTCCGAGGCCAGCGTCTTGAGAAAATCCTCAAAACTCAGGGGATCGAGCATCTGCAAGATCGCCCGGTGCACCTGATTGGTGCCGGCAAGGTTTTCATAGGCCGCGGCAATCACCGTGCGGTGGGTGTCTTCCAGCCGGTCCAGCCGGTTTTCCAGTCGCTCCATCGCGATACCGCGCAGGTCGACGACATTGCCGCCCATCAGACGCTCATTGGCGCCAATGAGCGCGTTCATCACATCGCGGTCTTCCAAAAGCGTCTCGGGCTCCGCCAAGATGCGGTCCCGCATGTCCTGATCTATCATCCGTCCCGGGCCTCATACGCGCCCTTCGGCGGGCGGCTTTACATTTTGCAACCTTCTAGCACGGAACGCGGGCGCCGCTCTAGTGCGAATTGGCCACAGGGGCGCGGAATGGCACAGGTCGGACGCTCCGCGGGGAGTATTTTTGCCAAGAGGAAATGCGGACTTCCTCTTGGTCCAAATACTCCCGCCGGAGGCACCCGACGCCGGAGGCTGCGTCGCCGTTACAGAATCTTCTGACCAGTCTTCGCCCAATCCTTCATGAACTGCTCAAGCCCTTTGTCGGTCAGCGGGTGGCTGGCCAAGGATTTGATAACATTCGGCGGCGCGGTCATCACATCGGCACCGACCAAGGCGCATTGGGTGACATGGTTGACGGTGCGGATCGAGGCGGCAAGGATCTGGGTGTCAAAGCCGTAATTGTCATAGATCTGGCGGATGTCCGAGATCAGCTCCATCCCATCCATATTGATATCATCAAGCCGACCAATGAAGGGCGAGATGAAGGTGGCCCCTGCCTTGGCCGCGATCAGCGCCTGATTGGCCGAGAAGCACAGGGTCACGTTGACCATAAAGCCTTCGTCTGACAGGGTTTTGCAGGTTTTCAGACCGTCCCATGTCAAGGGCACCTTGACGGCGATATTGGGGGCAATGGCGGCCAGTTTGCGGCCCTCGGCGATCATCTCATCGGCGGTCAGTGCCACGACCTCTGCCGAAACCGGGCCTTCGACGAAGGAGCAGATTTCGCGGGTCACTTCGAGGATGTCGCGGCCTGATTTCAGGATCAGCGAGGGGTTGGTGGTCACCCCATCCACCATGCCAAGGGCATGCAATTCGCGGATGGCATCGACATCGGCGGTATCGACAAAGAATTTCATGGGGCGCGGTCCTTTGAATGGGTTGTGATGGCGTTGCGGGGGGTTTACCCCAAAGATACGGGCAAGGCAAAGGGCAGCGCTGTGGCGGATCGGGTCTATCTGGCGGGCGAGTTGGTGGGGGTTCTGACGACAGAGCCTTTGGGCCGCGTTCTGGATTACAAATCACCCGAGGGCGGCTGTGGGGATGGCGATTTCGTCGAGGTGCCTTTGGGGCCGCGCAAGGTTTTGGGGGTGGTTTGGGGGCCGGGGGAGGGCAAGTTTGACCCCGCGCGCATCCGCCCCATCTCTCGCGTTTTGGATGCCGCGCCGATGCGGGCCGAGTTGCGCAGCTTCCTGACCCGTGCCGCCGATTACACGTTGACCCCCTTGGCGGCCATGTTGCGCCTTGCCACCCGCGCGCCGGGGCTTGGCGATGCGCTGTCGATGCGCAAGGTCTACCGGCTGGCCGGGCCGGTGCCGAACCAGATGACCGAGGCGCGGTTTCGGGTGGTGGAGGCTTTGCGGCGGTTTGGCAATTCTCCGGTGACCTTGGGTGAATTGGCCGAGGAGGCGGGCTGCGGGCCTTCCGTCGTCAAGGGTTTGGTGAAGCTTGGCGTGATTGCCGAGGAGGACAGCCCGCGCGATCTGCCCTATCCGGTGATGCAGCCCAAGCCTGCCAGCCATTTGCGCGGCGATCAGGTGGGGGCCGCGGATGCGCTGGTCGCGCAGGTGGGCGGTGGCTTTGCGGCGACCTTGCTCAAGGGCGTCACCGGGTCGGGCAAGACCGAGGTTTATCTCGAGGCGGTGGCGGAATGTCTGCGGCGCGGGCAGCAGGCGCTGGTCCTTTTGCCCGAAATCGCGCTGACGGCGGATTTTCTGGCCCGGGTCGAGGCGCGGTTCGGGGTGCGGCCGGCAGAATGGCATTCGGGTGTCACGATGACCGAACGCCGTCGGCTGTGGAAGATGGTCGGGCAGGGGGGCGCGCAGTTCGTGGTGGGCGCGCGCTCGGCCCTGTTTTTGCCCTTCCGCGATTTGGGGCTGATCGTCGTCGATGAGGAGCATGACGCGAGCTATAAGCAAGAGGATGGGGTGCTTTACAATGCCCGCGATATGGCGGTGTTGCGGGCCTCGATCGTCGGCTGTCCCATCGTTTTGGCCTCGGCCACGCCCTGCCTTGAAAGCTGGGCCAATGTGGAGGCCGGGAAATATGCGCGGCTGGATCTGAGCGCGCGGTTCGGGGCGGCGGAATTGCCGCCGATGAAGGCCATCGACATGCGGGGGGAGAACCTGCCCGCCGACCGCTGGATTTCGGCCAAGCTGGCGGCAGAGGTTCAGGCGCGGGTAGAGAAGGGCGAGCAGAGCCTGTTGTTCCTGAACCGGCGCGGCTATGCACCCATCACGCTCTGCCGGGCCTGTGGGCATCAGGTGGGCTGTGACGATTGCGATGCGCGGATGGTGGAGCATCGGTTCCTGAAGCGGCTGGTGTGTCACCAATGCGGGGCGACCAAGCCTGTGCCTGCGGCCTGTCCGGCCTGCGGGGTTGAGGGGCGGATGGCCGCGGTTGGCCCGGGGGTGGAGCGGCTGGCCGAGGAGGTGGTGGCGCGGTTTCCGGGCGCGCGGCTGGCGGTGTTGTCGTCGGACCTTTTCGGCTCGGCGCGGGCGTTGAAAGAGGCGGTGGTCAATATTGCCGAGGGGGGCGCCGATATCATCATCGGCACGCAGATCGTGGCCAAGGGGCATAACTTTCCGTTGCTGACGCTGGTGGGGGTGATTGACGCCGATCTGGGTTTGCAGGGATCAGACCTGCGCGCGGCGGAGCGGACGTTTCAGCTGATGCGGCAGGTGGCGGGGCGCGCGGGGCGGGCGGAGAAGCCGGGCGAGGCGTGGTTGCAGACCCATCAGCCCGAGCATCCGGTGATCCGGGCGATCCTTGGGGGGGACGAAGAGGCGTTTTGGAAGGCCGAGGCGGCAGAGCGCAAGGTCGCCGGGGTGCCGCCCTATGGCCGGATGGCGGGGATTATCCTGTCCTCGCCCGATGTGGCGCAGGTCTTTGAGTTCGGCACCGAGCTTGCCCGGCGCGATGGGCCGTTGCGCCGGGTGGGTGCGCAGGTGTTTGGCCCTGCCCCGGCCCCGATTGCCCGGGTGCGCGGGCGGCATCGGGTGCGGCTTTTGGTCAAGGCCGAGAAAACGGTGCCTTTGCAGGCGGCCTTGGCCGAATGGGTGGGGCAGGTGAAGCTGCCGAACAACCTGCGGCTGGCGATCGATATTGATCCGCAAAGTTTTTACTGATCCGCCCTCCTCGTCGGCTTCGCCGCTCGTCGGGGCTCGACGAGAAGACGAAGTCGCCCGAGGAGAGGCCGGTTCACGGCACGCCGCAAATTTCTTGAAAAGAAATTTGTCAAAATCCTTCGAAGGATTTTGCGGCGCGCGCTATATAGAGCCCAACACCAGAAGGAGACGCGCGATGTTCTTTGTCGACCGCAAGAAAATGGAGATGGTCCGCCCCGAAAATGCCCTTCCCGGCCGGCCCGAGCCGATGCCGGTGACCGAGCCGCATTTTCTGTCGGGGCTTGATCTGAAATCGCCGGTGCCTCAGGGCATGGAAGAGGCGATGTTCGGCATGGGCTGTTTTTGGGGGGTGGAGCGCAAGTTCTGGCAGGCGCCGGGTGTTTGGCTGACCATGGTGGGCTATGCGGGTGGGTTCACCCCGAACCCGACCTATCAGGAAACCTGCACCCAATTGACCGGCCATAATGAGGTGGTGCGGGTGATCTTTGATCCGGCCATCACATCCTATGAGGCGCTGCTAAAGCTCTTTTGGGAAAACCATGACCCGACCCAAGGGATGCGGCAGGGCAATGATATTGGCTCCACCTATCGGTCGGGGATTTACACCTATACCCCCGAACAAAAGGCCGCGGCTGAGGCGTCGAAGGCCCTTTATGCCGAGCGTCTGCGCGCCGCTGGACATGGGGCGATCACCACCGAGATCATTCCCGCGCCGGTGTTTTACTATGCCGAGGATTACCACCAGCAATATCTGGCGAAAAATCCCCAAGGCTATTGCGGGATTGGCGGCACCGGGGTGACCTGCCCGATTGGCCTGATGGCCTGATCCGGGCGCTTGCCCCCAAGGCTTGACCATGCCCGGCCAAGGGCCTAAGGCCAGCCAAACCTGACCCAGCCGGAGGCCAAAATGCCCTTGTTTATTGCTCAAACCACGGTTGAGGGGGATGAGGCGGCCTTTGCGCTGGCCGATGCGTTGGAGCGGATGCAGCCTGCGCCGCTGGAGGCCGAGTGCTATGACGTTGACGGCATGCCCGGCATGGTGCGCGTTGAGGCGACATTTTCCATCGCCCCGAATGAGGCCTTGTTGTCGGTTTTGGCCGGGGCCTTTGGCGCGGCGGACTTCAACATCTCGACCCTGTCGCAAACCACATGGTCGGCGCTGACCACCCTGCCCGGCGAGGCGGCGGCGCGGGGCTTGGCGGCGCGGCTTGAACAGGTGGAGCCTGCCCCTTACGGCGTGGGGGCCTTTGAGATTGAGGACAATTCCGGCCTTTGGGAAGTGGGCGTTTATTGCCATGACGCCCCTGATGCCGCGCTGTTCAATCAGATCGGGGCCGAATTCGGGGCCAAGCCTTTCGTGATTTCCGAAGTGCCCGATGTTGATTGGGTGGCCCATGTGCGGCGCGAGCTTGCGCCGGTGGAGGCCGGGCGCTTCTTTGTCTATGGCAGCCATGACGCCGACCGCGTGCCCACCGATCCCGCCCTTGTGCCGTTGCAGATCGAGGCGACGGTGGCCTTTGGCACTGGCCATCATGGCACGACGCTGGGCTGTTTGCGTGCTTTTGATCGGTTGTGCAACGAAGGGTTTCGCCCTGCCAAGGTGGCCGATATTGGCGCGGGCACGGCCGTTTTGGCGATTGCCGCCGCGGCGGTGCTGCCCGATGCCTTGGTGATCGCGTCGGATATTGATGAGGTGGCGGTGGATGTCTCGCACGCCAATGTCGAGATCAATGGGCTGGGGGGGCGGGTTGAGTGTCTGGAGGCGGCGGGCTTTGCCCATCCGCGCCTGCATGAGGCCAGCCCCTATGATCTGATCTTCGCCAATATCCTGAAAGGCCCCTTGATCGAGTTGGCCCCCGATATGGGCCAGCATTGCGCGCCGGGTGGGCTGGTCATTCTGTCGGGCCTTTTGGCGGTGCAGGCCGAGGCGGTGACGGCGGCCTATATCGCCGCAGGGTTCAGCCCTGTTGCGCGCGAGGATCTGGGCGAATGGTCGGCATTGGTGCTGAAACGGAACTAAATTGTTTCTGTCAAATCCGTGGCTTAACCTCCATCTCTGCCCATATTTTGCCACAATTGGCCCTCATCAAGGACATACTGTGTGCGGGGCGTGATGGTGGAGGCATGTATCATGTATGATGCAAACCTGGTTGAGTTTTATAGCCGTGTGTCGGATCTGAAAAAGGCGCATGACAAGGGCTTTGGCCATGAATCCCCTGGAACGCTAAGCCGGGCTGCGACCTATGGCTTGCGCAAAAAGCGCACGCGTCTGCGGGTGATGCCTTTGGTCTTTGTCGCCGTGGCTGCGGTGGGGCTGAAGGCAACGATCCTGCATTCGGTCGGGGAGATCGCCTATCAAGAGCGCGTCGCTGCCCTATCGGCAGGGCAGGGCTTTGACCGGCTGGGCGGTTGGCTGATGCAGGTTGACCCGGTGACGGCATATGTGGCGCAGCAGTTGGGCGTGATGGCCATGCGGCTGAACGGCTGATCACGGCCGGTGCAGATGCGGGCCAGACCGGCCCGCTGCTTCGATTGAAAAGACAAAAGCCGCCGCCCAGATCTGGGCAGCGGCTTTGTCTATTTCGATGTCGGATGCGGTCTTAGCGACCGATCAGATCAATATCGCCACGGCAAAGACCGATATCATCAAGTTCACGGTCCGACAGCTTGGCAAGCGACTTGCGGGTGACGCGGGCGTCATTCCAAGCGGCGAAGCGGGCGGCTTTCTCGTTCACAACCTGAACCAAGCGGAAAATGGCAATGGCGCCAAACGGCGCCGCGCGGGACGACTCATAGGCGGCCATAGCGGGTATCCTTTCACAAACTGCTCTATAACGAGGCGTTCATTCGCCTTCGATGACGGGTAAATAGTCATGCTGCATATGCGAAGCAATGGGGGTTCCAGCATGGCCGCAATGCGCGCCGTGCATGGCTGCCGCCCCTAAAAATGTCATAATTTTAGGGGCGAATGGCCGCCTGCGCCCGGAAATGTCGCGAAGGTCACCTGCTGTGTCGTCTTTCTGCGCCTGCACAATGGTCGCGCGGCCCCGTCGCTTCCGGCGCAATTCACCTTGGCGGATGTTCTCTTTTCGTGCTAATCGGAAAAAAAGACGAAAAACGGGGGGCGGGTATGCGGGTTTTGGGAATCGATCCCGGGCTGCGAAACCTTGGCTGGGGGGTGATCGACGTTGCGGGCGCACGCCTGACCCATGTGGCCAATGGCATTTGCCATTCCGCACCGGGTGAGGGCGAGGGCGATCTCGCGCTGCGGCTTGTGTCGCTTTACAGCCAATTGACCGAGGTTTTGCGCCAATATGCCCCCGATACGGCGGCGGTCGAACATACATTCGTCAACAAGGACGCGGTGGCCACACTAAAGCTGGGCCAAGCACGGGGCATCGCGCTGTTGGTGCCGGCGCAATTCGGGCTGACGGTGGGGGAATATGCGCCGAATGCGGTGAAAAAGACCGTAGTGGGCGTGGGCCATGCCGACAAGGGGCAGGTGGACCATATGGTGCGGGTGCAATTGCCCGGCGTGATCATTGCCGGGCCGGATGCCGCCGATGCGCTGGCCATTGCGATTTGCCACGCGCATCATGTGCAAAGTGCGGGCCGTTTGCAGGCCGCGGTGAAAAGGGCAGCCGGATGATTGGCAAGATTTCAGGCAGGCTGGATTGGCGCGGGTCGGACCATGTGCTGATCGATGTGCGCGGCGTGGGCTATATCGTGCATGTGTCAGACCGCACCATGTCGGGCCTGCCCGGCTTGGGTGAGGCGGTGAGCCTTTATACCGAGCTCTTGGTGCGCGAGGATCTTTTGCAGCTTTTTGGTTTTCCGACCATGTTGGAAAAGGAATGGCACAAGCTGTTGATGACGGTGCAGGGCGTCGGCGCCAAGGCGGCCATGGCGATCTTGGGCACGCTTGGGGCCGAAGGTGTGGGCCGCGCGATCACGCTGGGCGATCAGCGCGCCATTCAGGCCGCCCCCGGTGTGGGGCCGAAACTGGCGCAGCGGATCATTCTAGAGCTGAAGGCCAAGGCCGGGTCGGTCATGGCGATGGGGGTCAGCCTGTCGGCCACCGCCGAGGCCGACGATGTGGTGATCGAGCCGATGGCACCTACCCCGGTCAAGGCGGCCAAGGCCGCCAGCGCAGGCCAGCAGGCGGCATCCAGCCGGGCCGCGGTGACGGCGGATGCGCTCTCGGCGCTGATGAACCTTGGCTATGGTCAGGGCGACGCGGCCCAAGCGGTGGCCAGCGTGGCAGGCGAAAACCCCGAGGCCGACACCGCCGCGCTGATCCGCGCCAGTTTGAAACTGCTGGCGCCAAAGGGCTAAGCGATGACATCAGACCCCACCTTGCGCCCCGAAAAGCTGCCCGAGGATCTGGACCGCGCCTTGCGGCCCCAGATGCTGGAGGAGTTTGTGGGTCAGGCTGAAGCGCGGGCCAATCTGGCGGTGTTCATCCAATCGGCCCGGATGCGCGGCGAGGCGATGGACCACACGCTGTTTCACGGCCCCCCCGGTTTGGGCAAGACGACGCTGGCGCAGATCATGGCGCGCGAATTGGGGGTGGGGTTTCGCATGACCTCGGGGCCGGTGCTGGCCAAGCCCGGCGATCTGGCGGCGATCCTGACCAATCTGGAACCGAATGATGTGCTGTTCATCGACGAGATTCACCGGCTGAGCCCGGTTGTCGAAGAGGTGCTTTATCCCGCGATGGAAGATTTTGCGCTGGATCTGGTGATCGGCGAGGGGCCAGCGGCGCGCACGGTGCGGATTGATTTGCAGCCCTTTACGCTGGTCGGGGCCACCACGCGGCTGGGCCTTTTGACCACACCGCTGCGCGACCGCTTTGGCATTCCGACCCGGTTGCAGTTCTACACCGAAGAAGAACTTGACCTCATCGTTGCGCGCGGTGCGCGCCTCCTCGGTCTGGCCACCGATCCCGATGGCACGCGCGAGGTCGCCCGCCGGGCGCGCGGCACCCCGCGCATCGCGGGTCGCCTCTTGCGCCGCGTGGTGGATTTCGTGACGGTTGAGGGCAATGGCCGCCTGACCCGCGCCATCGCCGACCGCGCGCTGACGCGGCTGGGGGTGGATCATCTGGGCCTAGACGGCGGTGACCGGCGCTATCTGACACTTTTGGCCGAAAATTACGGGGGCGGCCCGGTGGGTGTGGAAACCATTGCCGCCGCCCTGTCCGAGGCGCGTGACGCCATCGAAGAGGTGATCGAGCCTTATCTTTTGCAACAAGGCCTGATCCTGCGCACCCCGCGGGGCCGGATGCTGGGCGCCAAGGCCTGGGCGCATCTGGGTCTTGCCGCGCCAAAGGGGCCGAGCCAGAACGATTTATTTGACGCCTGATGCCCGTGGCCAGCCCCGGGGCGCTGCCCCGGACCCCGGAGTATTTTGAAAGGCGCAAGCCATAGGGCGCTTTGAGTTTGATTTGCGCCTTTGGAAATACTCCACGGGGGTCCGGGGGTGTGAAACCCCCGGCCGGGTGATCGTGAGAGCAAGTTTGTAAGGCAGGGGCCGACGCCGTTTGAGACCGGAACGATTGGCGCGCCGCGCGAGGCGAATTTATGCGGGCAGAGGGCGGATCACTTGGACTTGCCCTTGATGTTTGCCGCCCATCGCGGCATCGACCTTGGAGCGGCTTTCGCGCAGAAATGGGGCCGCTGGCGGAAGGAGTGAGGAATGACCCCAGATCAGCTTCAGGCGCTGTTCACCCGAAAAGACGGCGGCTATCTTTGCGCCCGCTGGGGGCGGCCGATTGTGCCGGTGGTCTTTGGGGTGGATGATGCGACGCTCTCGGTCGTCAAGGGCGCGATAGAGGCGGTGGTGACGCTGGCGGGTCACAAGATGGCCGAGACCGATCCGGAACTGGGCGCCAATCTGATGGTGTTTTTCCTCCGCGATTGGGCCGAGTTGCCACAGGTGCCGAACCTTGACCGGCTGATCCCCGATCTTGGCCCTTTGTGTGACCGTCTGGCGGCGGCGGGGGCGCATCATTACCGCGCCTTCCGCTTTGACGGCGAGGGCGCGATCAAGGCGGCCTTTGTGTTTTTGCGCATCGACGGGCCCTTGGCCGAGATGCCCGCCGAAACCTTGGCCTTGAATGAGGCGGTGCAGGTGATCTTGTTGTGGGGTGAGGCGGCGTTTGCCGATCTTTCGCCCTTGGGTCGTGCCGGGGACCGGGTGATTTTGCGGCCCGAGATTGGCGATGTGATCCGCGCCGCCTATGCGCCCAGCCTGCCGGCGGTGGCGCGCGATGCCTCGCATGCCTATCGGCTGGCAGCCCGGCTGTGAAAGAGGCTGATCTTTATCCCGCGCTCAAGGCCTTTTTGGTGGCGCAGGGCTATGAGGTAAAGGCCGAGATCGGGGCTTGTGACATCATGGCGCAGCGCGGCGATGAGCCGCCGGTCATTGTTGAAATGAAGCTGTCGTTCAATCTGAGCCTCGTCTTGCAAGGCGTGGCGCGGCAGGCGCTGTTCGACACGGTTTATCTGGCGGTGGCGCGGCCCAAGAAGGGCTGGCCCGCGCGATATAAGGATATTCTGGCCTTGTGCCGGCGGCTCGGCCTTGGGCTTTTGGCCGTCGATCCGGGGGCGGGGGTGGTTGAGGCGCATCTTGACCCCGGGCCCTATCTGCCGCGCCGCAATGCCGCCCGCGCGGGGCGGCTCTTGCGTGAGTTTCAGCGCCGCGTGGGCGACCCCAATCAGGGCGGCACGACCGGGATCACCCGGATGACCGCCTATCGGCAGGACGCTTTGCGCTGTGTCGCCTGTCTGGGGGGGGGGCCGATGAAGGCGGCGGCGGTGGCCAAAGGCGCAGGCGTGCCGCGCGCCGCCAGCTTGATGCGGGCCGATCATTACGGCTGGTTTGATCGGGTGGCTTTGGGCATATATCAGCTCACCCCCAAGGGGCAGGCGGCGGCGGTGGAACATGCCGAGGAGCTGGCCCGTTTGGGCCAGAACGACGAGGGCCAGAACGACGAGGGCCAGAACGACGAGGGCCAGAACGACGAGGGCCAGAACCACTGGGGCGGAAAGGACAGCGCATGACCCATTCGCATCCCGTGCGTGTGTATTACGAGAACACGTATCTAAAAATTATCCGGAAAATTAACTAAACGAAAACAGAGGCTTACAAGTTTCCGGAGAATTTTGGATCGTCCATGTTACCAGTTTGTTACCATCCCGATTGCTGAAATTTAACTAGTTCTTAACCAGATTCCGCTTGCTGGGGCGTCTTGGGGTGCTGGGACGGCCTGAGGCTCTCTTTGGGGGCAGGGCAGGGGGCAGCGCCCAGCACGCATCAGGAAGCGCTCTGTGGGCCGCTACGTGACGCTGGGAAGCATCTTGGTGGTAGGAAGCTGGTAGAACGCTCCGAGGGCTTCTCTGGCGCTCTGTGCATCATCAGTAGGCCAAGACGGTCGGGTTGACCTCGACCTTGCCCTCATGACAGTTTTGGAGGACATCGCACGCAACGCCTCCAGCTGCTCAGAGGATCCTCGTGTTGCGTCTTCCTGGGGGAAGAGGGGTCTCTGTGTAGCGGACGCAGGGACCCTTTGCTTTTGTAACCGGGAGGCTCTTGTCGGGATGCCAGAACGGACAGCCAGTGTACTGGAACCGGTAAGCTGACGTCAGCACACAGGATATATCCTTCTGTGTGTTGATTTTCACCCAGAACTGATCCGGTTTTTTCACCGAGAAGTGAGCCACCTCTGATTATGGATTTCGGTTCATGCTGGGGTCAAGGGCGGGTTTGTCTCCTTCTTTTTTCGGGCTGCCGCAGCTGAGCTTGCCTTGAAGCGGAAGCTGTCGTTTCCGGTTTCCAGGATGTGGCAGCGGTGGGTGAGGCGGTCGAGCAAGGCGGTGGTCATCTTTGCATCGCCAAAAACGGTGGCCCATTCGCTGAAGCTGAGGTTGGTGGTGATGACGACGCTGGTGCGCTCATAAAGCTTGCTGAGCAGGTGGAACAGCAGGGCCCCGCCGGAGGCGCTGAAGGGCAGGTAGCCCAACTCGTCCACAATCACGAGATCGAGCTTGGTCAGGCCTTCCGCGATCTGCCCGGCCTTGCCCTTGGCCTTTTCCTGTTCAAGGGCGTTGACCAGTTCGATGGTCGAGAAGAAGCGGACCTTTCGGCGGTGATGTTCGATGGCTTGGATGCCGAGCGCGGTGGCGACATGGGTCTTGCCGGTTCCAGGCCCACCGATCAGCACAACGTTCTGGGCACTTTCCATGAACTCGCAGCGGTGCAGGGTCCGGACGGTGGCCTCGTTGATCTCGCTGGTGGCAAAGTCGAAGCCCGAGAGGTCCTTGTAGGCGGGGAACCGTGCGGACTTCATGTGATAGGTAATCGATCTGACTTCACGCTCCGCCAATTCGGCTTTGAGGAGTTGCGACAGCATCGGGATGGCGGCTTCAAAGGCCGGTGCGCCCTGCTCGATCAGATCGGTCACGGCTTGGGCCATGCCATACATTTTGAGGCTGCGCAGCATGATGACGATGGCGCCGGCGGCTGGATCATGACGCATGACGGCCTCCGGTAATCTCGGCGCGCAGGCCGTCGTAACGTGCGACATTGGCCTTGGGTTCGCGGTGCAGAGCCAGCGCTTGCGGCGTGTCCAGCGGTGGACCACCGATCACTTTGCCGTCGACCAGCCGGTGCAGCAGGTTCAGGACATGGGTCTTGGTCGGCACGCCCTCGGTCAGTGCCAGCTCCACGGCGGTCAGCACGGCCTGTTCGTCATGCTGCAGAACGAGGGCAAGGATATCGACCATCTCACGATCGCCACCTGGCTTGCGCAGCATGTGATCCTGCAACTGTCTGAACGCAGATGGTAATTCCAGGAAGGGTGCGCCATTCCGCAAAGCCCCGGGCTTACGCTGAACGACCGCCAGATAGTGCCGCCAGTCGTAGATTGTTCTTGATGGCAGCGTGTGGTTGCGCTGGATCACGCGGGTATGTTCGCACAGGATGTTGCCCTCTGCTGCCACGACCAGCCGGTCGGGATAGATCCGCAAGCTGACAGGGCGGTTCGCAAATGATGCTGGAACGCTGTAGCGATTGCGCTCGAAGCTGATCAGACAGGTCGGCGAGACGCGCTTGCTCAGTTCGACAAAGCCATCAAAGGCGACTGGCAGAGGCATCAAGGCCGCTTGTTCCTCCGCCCAGACATCGGCGATTGTGCCAGAAAGTTTGACGTGGGCGGTCTCGCGCCATAGCTCAATGCATCGCCGTTCCAGCCAGGCATTCAGCGCGGCAAGATCTGGGAAGTCCGGCATCCCTTGCAACATCTGGTGCCGAGAATCCCGAACGTTCTTCTCGACCTGCCCCTTCTCCCAGCCTGCCGCCGGATTGCAAAACTCGGGCTCGTAGACATAATGGTTCGTCATGGCGAGAAAGCGGATGTTGATCTGCCGCTCCTTGCCACGGCCGACACGATCCACCGCCGTCTTCATGTTATCGTAGATGCCACGCCCCGGGACACCGCCGAAGACCCGGAAGCCGTGCCAGTGTGCGTCGAAGAGCATCTCGTGCGTCTGCAATGGGTAGGCCCGAAGCAGAAAAGCCCGACTGTGCGACAGCTTGATATGCGCCATCTGCAGCTTCGTGCGCTCGCCACCCAGAACTGCAAAATCCTCACTCCAGTCAAACTGGAAGGCATCGCCGGGATCAAAATGAACCGCCCCGGATTTATCGGAGGGTGATTTGTTCATATTTCAGGCGACCATATCGAGTGAGTTCAGGTTTGCATAGAACGCCTCCTCTGCTTCTGCGGGCGGGATATAACCGATGGGGCCAAGAAGGCGGCGATTGTTATACCAATCGACCCATTTCAAGGTTTCCCATTCGACCTCGCGCATCGATTTCCATGGGCCGATCTGGTTGATGACCTCGGTTTTGAAGAGGCCTATCACACATTCGGCAAGGGCATTATCATAGGCATCGCCGACGGTGCCTACGGAAAGATCGATCTCTGCCTCGGCCAGGCGCTCAGTATACTTGATGGACAAGTATTGGGAGCCACGGTCCGAGTGATGAACCAAGCTCTTGTTATCTGGCGTCTTTCTTTGCCAGATCGCTTGCTCCAGGGCGTCGAGCACGAACTGTGTCTTCATCGAGGTCGAGGCACGCCAGCCGACAATACGACGCGCAAACACATCGATCACGAATGCCACGTAGACCGTCCCAGACCAAGTTTGCACGTAGGTGAAATCTGAAACCCACAGCTTGTTCGGACGGTCTGCCATGAACAGTCGGTTCACCTTGTCATCTGGGCAGGGCTGCGATGTGTCAGGGTTCGTGGTGACAACCTTTTTGCCCCGAAGCACACCTTTGAGGCCCAAATCGCGCATCAAACGCTCCACAGTGCATCGCGCGACGTCCTGATTGCCTCTGAGCAAGACGTGCCAGATCTTCCGCGCCCCATAGAGCTTACGGTTGTCTTTCCAGGCGGCATCGATCTTGATGCAGAGATCCGCGTCCGACTTTGCCCGAGCCGAAGCACGATCAGGATCACGCCCGATGGCGCGACGCTCATAATAGGTAGACTGGGCGATTTGCAGCATTTTGCACATCGGCTCGACCCCGAACTGTCCCCTATGTTCTTCAATGAAAGCAGTCACTTGCGAAACGGGCGGTCGAGCTCCGCCATTGCAAAATATGCTGATGCCTTCTTCAGTATCTCGTTAGCCTGACGCAGTTCACGGTTCTCACGTTCAAGCTCTTTTATTCGAGCTTTATCGGCACTGGTCAGACCTGGCCGTTCGCCACCATCACGCTGGGCCTGACGCACCCAAACGCGAAGGCTGTCCGGCGAACAACCCAATTTGCCTGCAATCGCCACCAGCGCAGAAGCTTCGCTTTGATACTCATCGCGGTGTTCCAGCAAAAGCCGCACCGCGCGTTCGCGGAACTCGGGTGAATACGGCTTCGACGTCTTCTTCTTTTGTGCATGTTCCATAACGGGCAATTCTCCGAGAGTTTTGCCCTCCGGTAAACCCGGGGCGGTTCAAAATGCAGCGGCACAAAGGTCCCGCGCCCTGTCGTTTGCTGCTCGCGCTGCCGATCGGCGCGCCACCGTCGTGCAAACGCCGCGACCCGAGCATATGAACCTGTGAAGCCAAGCGCCACGAGATCAGCGTGCAACTGCTTCATGGTTCGCCGTTGCTTGCGCGACTTGCCCCCCTCGGTCTTCAGCCAGCCCGCCAACTTATCGGCAAAGGGATCAAGCTTGCTTTGACGCTCCGGCGTCGCGAACTTTGGCTCGATCGTGTTCGCCGCCAGATGCTTGGTCACGGTATTCCGCGACACGCCAGTCAACCGCGCAATCTCGCGGATCGAAAGCTTCTGCCGCTTATGCATCCGGCGAATGATGTTCAAAAGTCCCATGTGGATCACTCCGTTGCCCCCGCAGCTCTCAGCTTCGGGGAAAGGTTCACATGGCTCAGTTCTCAGTGAAAATTATGCGCCTAACCGGCTCAGTTCTGGGTGAAAATCAACACATTTAAGATGTGTTTGGACGGTTACGGGGAGGTTAAGGGGACGCTCAAAGGGACGCTGTATTTTGTAAAGCCAGGTTGCGGTTCCTAAGAATACTTTCGGGACATCAGTTTTAAAAAAGAATTTTTCCAGCAACGACCCAAGGGGCGCCGTCATCTTTCTTTCACATCACATAAAGATGTTTCGATTATTGACAGCGTAGTGCGCGCAGGATCATCTGCGACGCGATGAGTCTGGAAAGAATACCATGAGAACGAAGACAGTCCTGCAATCCTGTGTTGTGTCGGCGGCGCTGATGTCGCCTGTTTTTGCTCAGACGGCTCCCGATGTGCGGGGCTACTGGGCGGGTGGCTACACCAACGGTCAAGGTGGAGAAATCCAGTTCCAGATGACCGTCATCGACGAGGTCGGTGAGTTGAAGTATGACGCCAGTTCATGGGGTTCGCTGGGTTTCGCGATTTGCGAATATGTCTTCCCCGTCGAGAACGGCGTTCCCGGTAAGCTCACAAGGAACTCTGGCGCGGGAACCGGAGAGTGCTTGGCAGAGCCAGCGTTCACGGTGGCTCGTCCGACCCCGGAGACGCTGACACTGACCTTTTCCAACCCAGAGTTTGAACTTGATGTGGTTGAGATGGGCGGGGTCCTGCGTCCATTCGACCCGTCGCAAGCTCATGTCAAAATTGAAGGGCTGGACATCCTCGGCATCGCGCCAGGGATGACAATGGAGCAAATCGAACCGCTGCTGACGGACAAAGAGTATACCCGCCAAGAGAACCGTGACCGCGTCCTGGAGTACCAAGGCTTCACTATCGAACAGAAGGCTTGGGGCAAGGGTGCTGACCAGTATGACAACCCCACCGACTGGGTTTTCGTTACTTTTACAGCCAAGAAAGAATGGCTTCCTGATGAAGCACCGGTTGCCACCGATGTCGCCAGAGAGTGGAACATTCCGGAAGCGGACGGCATCGCCGGGGCGACGATGGTAGACACGCTGGCGAAGAAGTACGGTCCCCGTTCCAACGATATCAACGAAGACCGACTGTATGACCGCTCCGGTCAGGTTCTTGTTGGCGAGTTTTCCTGCCCGCAGGGCATCCATCAACCCCTGCTGTCGAACTACACTCTTGCCAGCGAAGTTGGCGAAGAAGAGGTCTCGGTCACCTGCGGTGCAATTTTGAAGGCATATGTCGGCACGGACTCGTCAACTGGTCGTGCGACACTTCTCAAAATCAGACTGACAGACCCTGACCCGCTTTGGGCCGACTTCTGGTCGACCTGGGGACACAACGAGGCTGCGCGATTGAAGTCGATTTATGATGGCGTCACCGGAGCGACAGGCGCAGCACCGGAACTTTGAGGGAAATTCGAAAGCGGGCTGGCTGGTGCTGGCCCGCATTATTTTTATCACCTCCCATATTCGCGGGTATACTTCCTCACCGCTTCCGTAATGACTCTCACTTTTTTCACGTCATTAAACCGACAGAAATCATGAAACTCACGCCAGAAGCTTTCCGGAACCCTTAAGTTCAACTGCACCAACTTTTCACCGGTGCCGAATCCTTCCGCCTCCATCGCTTCCGCAGTTGATGCTGGCAGCATGAAGTCATCAAACAGTTTTTTCTTGCTCATTGCTTTCCTCCTAATTTTGTCTCTAACCAAATCTGTAACTCGGCAAACTCTGCCTTCGGCCTGTTCGGCCCCTTGAGGTCGAGTGGTGTTCTGCCGTCCACAGCGGTCTCCGGATAAGCCGTGAGCCGCGTGATGACGACCGGAGCGATGCCCACATCAGATTCACCCAGCAAACTACGAGCATCCGCTGTAATCGAGGTTCTGGGGTTTGCGACGCTCAAGACAGCTGCGTGAGGCACATTCAGCCCCTTCAGCGCAGTAATCGTTGTATAGGCCGCTCGCAGGTCTTTGGGGCTGGGGTGAATAGGAACCAGCACAAAATCAGACATCTGAAAAATCTTGCGCAGTTCTCCGGTACCTTGATGGCTGGGTGGAGTATCAATAATCAAATACTCAAAACCACCCCCAGCCAGCTGCTGCTTTGCCCGCTGAACGTCGGCTGCTTCTCTGATTTTCGCACAAGGGATTTTTTTCTCAGGATACTTATCACCCCTGAGCTTGGCCCAGTGATATGAATCCAGCTGAGGATCTAAATCCAGAAGGGCTGAATGCGGAAGCTGAACAGCAAGACACTGCGAAAGCGTGCTTTTGCCACTTCCGCCTTTAGCTGTGGATATGGTTATGGTCTTAATGGGCATACTGATAATCCCCTTTCGGAAATGGGTTGATTATCAAGTATGCTCCACCAATGTGAAAATCTAGTTTTCTATTCTGCTAGCAATCTAGATTTTCACAGTCAGATGATTTCCTCGATGCGCTCGACGACGCTCTGCCGCGTTTTTTCCGTTGACTTAATGTACCGCTGGGTCGTGGTGATATTTGCGTGGAGCATCATCTCGGCCACCTGATTTATCGGAATGCCCGCCGCTGCCAGAACAGATCCGAAAGAGTGCCGCAGACAGTAAATATCAAACTTACCTGCGCCCTCGACATCAAATCGGTATGCATGCTTCCGGAAGAATTCTTGATTACGCTTCTCCGAGAGGGGCAGGTCTCGGAACCGTCGACGGTTATCATGTGAGCCGAAAACGAACGGTGACCATGGCGTCGCCGACGCCGCTGCCTTGAAGACTTCTAGGGCTGGTTTTGTGATGGGGATGAAGGCTGCCTGTTCTCGGCGCTTTTTCGAAGTCTTGTCCTTCCGAAATACCATCATCGGCTTGCCGGTCTCGGTTCCCCAGTCCATGAAGTTATTCTCTCCGTCATCTTCACGGCACAAGGAGCGGAGCATGTTCGGTCTGACCCCTGTGTACAGAAGGGCCAACAGAAAACGTGCATGATTGCGCTCTTTGGGCAGGAACTGCTCTGTGTTTGCGAAGAACTCCTTGAACTGCGTTACGCCGCGCTCGGAGAGGATGGTCTGTCGGTATTTGAGCGGGAAGGGCTGGACCCGGGATACCACGTTTCGGTCAATGCGCCCTTCATAGGTCTCGTGACGTAGCACTGTGTTAAGGACCATTCGGAATTTGTTGAATTCCTGCGGCCTGTCCTCCAGGGCCTTCTTTACCCGCAGTAGCTTCTCAACGGTGACGTCCTTCGTACGGATGGTGTCGTTCCAGTGCTCCACAGCATGGCGCCACAACTGGCGCATCTTCTGCTCGTGTCGCTTGGATACTCCAACTTTGAGGCCGACGACTGTGAACCATGCAGTTTTTAGGAATGCAGGGTTCTCAAGGTCAGCAAAGCCCATCGCCTCGATGGATGCTGTTTGGATCTCGGCTTGAAACTGTTCGTCGGCTTGTCGCCAAAGCTCGCGCTGGTCGATGCCGCGCTTGGCCTGCTTGATGAGAATGGTGGCTTTTTCTTTGGCGTCTTCGAGGTTCAGGTGCGAAGTGTCGTCCAGCGTATGGACGATTTGCTTGGTCTCGTTCCGCAGGTACAAGCGATACTTGACGACGTAGACTTTTTTTCCGTTGGGGTTCACGCGCAGGTGCATCGGCAGGCCCTCTACGGGGACCTTGTAGGCCTTGTCTTGGGGCTGCAGGTCGCGGATTTTCGCGTCTGTGAGGGTCTTTTGTCGTGCCATGAGGAAAAATCGGTGTGTTACCAGTTTGCTACCAACCACACGGCTATCACTTTAACCAGTCTTTAACCAGTATCTTGATCAAGATGCCGATGTAGCGGCGAAAATCAGCAAAAACAGGGGGTTACATGGGGTCTGGTAACATGGAGAGTGGTAACAAGGGCGGTAGCATTCTGAACATACGAGTTTATTACGAGGACACCGATCTCGCGGGGATCGTCTATTACGCCAATTACCTCAAATTCATCGAACGTGGTCGCAGCGAATGGGTTCGGGCCTGTGGGGTGGATCAAGGGGCGCTGAAGGCAGAGCAGGGCATTGTCTTTGCCGTGCGCAAGGTTGAGGCGGATTATCTGAAACCCGCCAAGTTCGATGATCTTTTAACCGTCACCACCGCGCTTGAGGCCTTGGGCGGGGCCAGTCTGACGTTGCGCCAAGAGGTCTGGCGCGGGCAGGAACGGCTGTTTCAGGCCCGGGTCGTTTTGGTTGCATTGCAAGACACAGGCGCGCCGGCGCGGCTGCCTGCACCGGTTCGGGCGGCTTTGCAGCGCTGATGGGCCCCGCTGTGCGACCCGAGCCGTAGGATTTACGACAAATTTTGGCGTAAATCCGCTTTTTACGCAGATGTGTTGGCAATTGCTCTCAAACCTTGCTAGAATCATCTGTATCAGGCGGGCGTAGACCCGCGTTAGAAGAGCAGGCGTAATGGAAACGGAAGCCATCGGAATGGCGGCGGAGATTGATTTCTCCATGCTCGCCCTATTTGCACGTGCGACCATCACGGTGAAACTCGTGATGATCTCGCTCCTCATCATGTCCTTTTGGTCATGGGCCATCATCATCCGCAAACACATGATGTTTCGCACCGCGCGTGCCGAGGCGGCGGTGTTTGACCGCGCCTTTTGGTCGGGTGAGCCATTGGATGAGCTGTTTGAAAAGATCGGTGGCGACCCGCAGGGTGCGTCGGAAAAGATCTTTTCGGCGGGCATGCTGGAATGGCGGCGCAGCCATCGTCAGGATGGCGGGCTGATTGCAGGCGCGCAGGCGCGGATTGACCGGGCGATGGATGTCGCGATTTCCCGCGAATCCGAGGTGCTGAACAAGGGTCTGTCCTTTTTGGCCACCACGGGTGCCACCGCGCCCTTTATCGGACTTTTCGGCACGGTCTGGGGGATCAAACATTCCTTTGAACAGATTGCCATCAGCCAAAACACCAACCTTGCGGTCGTGGCCCCCGGTATTGCCGAGGCGCTTTTGGCCACCGGTGTCGGCCTGATCGCCGCAATCCCGGCGGTGGTGTTTTACAACAAGCTGAATGCCGACAGTGAGCAGATCATCGGTGGCTATGAGGCTTTTGCCGATGAATTCGCCACCATCCTGTCGCGCCAGTTGGACGCGTGATCCATGGGCGCTGGGGTGATGAAAAAATCGGGCGGGGGCGGGCGTAGAGGCCGCCGCCGCGGCTCGTCGGCTGCGATGAGCGAGATCAACGTCACACCTTTTGTGGATGTGATGCTGGTGTTGCTGATCATCTTCATGGTGGCCGCGCCGATGTTGACGGTGGGGGTGCCGATTGAATTGCCCGACACCGCCGCCAGCGCCATGCCGAATGAGGAAGAAGAACCGCTGACCATCTCGATCACGGCGGATGGGTTGATCTTGTTGCAGACGACCGAGGTGTCGGATGCCGAATTGATCCCCAAGCTGGCCGCGATTGCCGCCGAGCGCAAATCCGACAAGGTGTTTTTGCGCGCCGACGGGGCGCTTGCCTATGAGCGGGTGGCGCAGGTGATGGGTGCGTTGAACGCAGGCGGGTTCAACAACATCGGGTTGGTCACCGATTCCGGTGGCCCCACGATGGACGGCAGCAACTAAGGCCGCGCGATGAATCTGGGCAGCATCGGCTTTATGGGCTTGGGCAACATGGATACCGCCATGGACAAAGCCACCACGATCTCGGCCGCGGGTCACCTTGGGGTGATCTTGTGGGCGGTGTTCGGTGGCTGGTTGTTTGCGCCCAAGGACATGCCGCCGATGCAGGTGGCCGAAGTGTCTTTGCTGACCGAAGGCGAGTTTCAAGCGATGATGGCCTCGGCGCCAAAGCCGGACCCCGCGGCCGAGCCTGTGGAAGAGCCCGCCGTCGTGGCCCCGCCCGAGCCTGTGGACACAAGCCTGCCCGAACCTGCCGAGCCGACCCCGATGGAAGAGGTCTTGCCCGAGACGGTGCCCGTGACCTCTGAGGTGCAGCCGATTGCCGTGCCCGAACCTGCCCCGCAGGTGTCTGAGAATGAACAGCCCATTCCCGTGCCCGAAAGCACGCTAAAGCCCAAGCCTCGCCCCGCGCAGCGCATCACCGATGTGCCGGTGGACAGCACCTTGGACACCCCCGAGGTCGCCGAAGAGGCAACGCCCGAGGTGTCCGATCAGGCCGAGCCTGAGGCTGAGGTGGTCGAGGTGACCGAACCCGCCGCCGCACCCGAGGAAAGTGCCGCAATGGTGGCCCCGGATGCCACCGAAAGCGATGCGCCGGAATTGGCCCCCACCGCCTCTTTGCGCCCACAATCGCGCCCCGAACGGCAGGTGCAGGCCGAGGACGCGCCAGAGCCGCAGGCGCAGGCGACGGAGGAGGCAAGCGAGGCGGTGGATACCGAGGCCGAGGCAATTGCTGCGGCGCTGGCCGAGGCGGCGGCGAGCGAAACCTCAGCCGCCAACACCGGCTTGCCCGAAGGCCCGCCGATGACGGCGGGGGAAAAAGATGGCGTGCGGGTGGCGATCAATTCGTGCTGGAACATCGGCAGCCTGTCCAGCGCCGCCCAGCGGGTCAAGCTGGTGTTGCGGGTTGAGATGAACGAAGATGGCACGCCGATTGGCCCTTCGATCCGGATGACGAGCTTTGAAGGCGGCGATGATGCGGCGGCCCAGCAGGCCTTTGAGGCCGCCAAGCGCGCCGTGGTGCGCGGCGTGCGCGGCTGTGGCGGCAAGCCCGGCTATCAGTTGGACCCGGCGAAATACGGCCAATGGAACGTGATGAACCTGACCTTTGATGCCTCTGGCATGAGGTTGCGTTAAGATGTCGATAAGATCCCGGATTTTCCCCCAGCCAAACTTACCCCTGCCAAAACGGTGGTTGCACCCCCAGATTGGCAAGACCCCCAAAAGCCCCGTGACCCACCCCGTCACACGCGAGGACAGTATGACAATGTTGAAATCCTTTGCCACCGCCCTGATGATCGGACTGTCTGGTCTTGCGACGGGCCTGATGACGGCCAGCCCCGCCAAGGCCGAGTTGAACATCGTGATCGACAGCCCGGTGATCGAGCCGATGCCCTTTGCCATTCCGACCTTTGTGGATGAGGGCGGCGCGGGCGATTTTGCCGCCAATATCAGCCGGGTCGTCGCCGCCGATCTGGCCGGAACCGGACTTTTCCGCGAAATCCCGGCCGAGGCACATATCAGCCGTGTCACCTCATTCGATGCGCCGATTGCCTATAACGACTGGCAGGCGATCAATGCCCAAGCCCTGATTGTGGGGGCCGTGCAGGCCAGCGGCGACCGGATTGTCGTGAAGTTCCGCCTCTTTGACGTCTTTACCGGCCAGCCTTTGGGCGAGGGGCTGCAATTTGCAGGCACCCCCAGCAGCTGGCGGCGCATGGCGCATAAGGTGGCCGATGCGGTCTATAGCCGGATCACCGGCGAAGGCCCCTATTTTGACAGCCGTGTCGTCTTTGTCGCCGAGAGCGGGCCGAAGAATGCCCGCCAAAAGCGGCTGGCGGTGATGGATTACGATGGGGCCAATGTGGCCTATCTGACCGACAGCTCCTCGATCGTGCTGGCCCCGCGTTTTTCGCCCACCGGGGACCGGATTTTGTTCACCTCCTATTCGTCGGGCTTTCCGCAGATCTATGTGATGGATGTGGGCAGTCTGGCCGTGCGCTCCTTGGGTGAGATCCCCGGCACCATGACCTTTGCGCCCCGCTTCTCGCCCGATGGCGGCACGGTGGTGTTCAGTCTGGAACAGGGCGGCAATTCCGACATTTACGCGATGAGCGTGAACGGCGGCGGTTTGCGCCAGTTGACCAACGCGCCCTCGATTGAAACCGCGCCCTCGTTCAGCCCCGATGGCCGCCAGATCGTCTTTGAAAGCGACCGGTCAGGCAATCAGCAGCTTTACATCATGCCCGCAGGCGGTGGCGAAGCGGTGCGGATTTCCGGCGGCAAGGGTCGCTATGGCACCCCGGTCTGGAGCCCGCGCGGCGATATGATCGCCTTTACCAAGCAAAGCGAGGGCCGCTTTCATATAGGCGTGATGCGCACCGATGGCAGCGAAGAGCGGTTGTTGACCGCCTCTTTCCTGGACGAAGGCCCGACCTGGGCCCCGAATGGCCGGGTGGTGATGTTCACCCGTGAAACCTCGGGCGCAGGCGGGCAGGCGCAGCTCTTCTCGGTGGATATTTCGGGCCGTAACCTGCGCCCCGTGCCCACCGAAGGCCCAGCCTCTGACCCGGCTTGGTCGCCGCTTTTGCCCTAAGGCGCGGCTCATCGTTGCCCTTTCAGGGCCTCTTCGCCGGCCTGCAACAGCCCAAGGTCCGCGAAGAGCCCCGAAGGGGACGATGAGCGCGCAAGACAGCCGATTCACAGCCAGCAAAGAAGCTGCTAAGATACCCAATATCGAGCCCGCAGATCCATAAGGACACCCCACCATGACCCTGATCCCCAAAGCCCTTCTCTTGATTGCCGCCCTTGGCTTGGCGGCCTGTAACAACCCCAACCGCTTTGGCGCGGGCGGTCCCGGTGCCAATGGCGGCGCGGGTGGTTTTGTCGACACCACCGGTTTGGGCGACCCGAACAACCCCACCTCGATTGCCTATTTCAACCAGACCGTGGGCGACCGGGTGCTGTTTGCGGTTGACCAATCCACCCTCTCGCCCGAGGCCCGCACCATCTTGCAAGGTCAGGCCCAGTGGCTGGCGACCAATTCGAACTATGCCATCATCATCGAAGGCCATGCCGACGAGCAGGGCACGCGCGAATATAACCTTGCCCTCGGCGCGCGCCGTGCGGCGGCGGTTCAGCAATTCCTGATGGCCCAAGGTGTGGCACCGAACCGGATGAAGACCATCTCTTATGGCAAAGAGCGCCCGATCGAAGTGTGCTCGGACGAATCCTGCTACAGCCGCAACCGCCGTGCGGTGACGGTGCTTTCGATGGGTTCAGGGGTGTAATCGGATGATGCGTTGGCTGGTTCTTTTCGCCGCTCTTGTGGCTGGCCCCGCGCTTGCGCAGGACAGGGCGCAGACACTGGCCGACATCAAGGTTGAGCTTGGCCAGTTGATGGCCGAGTTCACCGCGCTGAAATCGGAGACCGTGGCCACCGGGGCCACGGGCGGCAGTTTCGGCGCGGGCGATGCCTTGCAGCGCATGGATGCGATCGAGGCCGAGTTGATGCGCCTGACCTCGCGCGCCGAAGAGATTGAGCTGCGGCTTGCGCGGGTGGTCAGCGATGGCACCAACCGCATCGGCGATCTGGAATATCGGCTGTGCGAGGTGACCGAGGGCTGCGATCCGGCCAATCTGCCGGAAACCCCGATGCTGGGCGGCGCGACGGCGGCGGCCTCGGCCCCAGTGGCCGCAACCCCCGATCCCGTGGCCGCGGCGGGCGGCAACGGACCTGAACTTGCGATGGGTGAACAAGCCGACTTTGACCGGGCCAAGGAGGTGCTCGGTCAAGGTGACTTTCGCACCGCCGCGGACCTCTTTGCGACCTTTGCCCAATCCTATCCTGGCGGGCCGCTAAGCCAGGAAGCCGCGTTTTTGCGCGGCGAGGCTTTGGGTCAGTTGGGCGACACCGCCGGGGCCGCGCGGGCCTATCTGGATGCCTTTACCGGCAAGCCGGATGGGGTTTTTGCTGCGGAATCCTTGCTGAAACTGGGCCAGTCATTGGGCGATCTGGGGCAAGTGCCCGATGCCTGCGTGACGCTGGCCGAGGTGCCATTGCGTTTCCCCGGCACCATTCACGCCACAAATGCCGATGTGGCGCGGCAGGGCCTGGGCTGTCAGTGACGGCAAAGCTGCCCGCGCCGGTGGCCGCCGTCGCGCGGATTTTCGACGAAAATCCGTGGCCCGCCGGTGGTGTGCAAGATCCGGGCCTGCCGGCGATTGCGGTGGCGGTGTCGGGTGGGGGGGATTCCTTGGCGCTTTTGCTGGCAGCCCAAGATGCCTTTCCCGGCCGCATTCATGCCGTGACGGTGGATCACGGCTTGCGCGCCGAAAGTGCCGATGAGGCCGCCTATGTGGCCCAGCTTTGCGCCCGGCTTGGCATTGCGCATCAGATCCTGCGCTGGCAGGGTCCTGATCCCAAGGGCAATCTGATGGATCAGGCGCGCCGGGCCCGTTTGGACTTGATCGGGGCTTGGGCGCGGGGGGCCGGTATTGGCCATGTGCTTTTGGGCCATACCGCCGATGACAATGCCGAAACTTTCCTGATGAACCTTGCCCGCAAGGCCGGGCTTGATGGGCTGTGCGGAATGCGCCGCGATTGGCATGAGGGCGGCATCCACTGGCATCGCCCGTTCTTGGCCCTGTCGCGTGACGAATTGCGCGCCGATCTGCGGCGTCGGTCGGTCGATTGGATCGACGATCCCAGCAATGACAATCCGCGCTTTACCCGCGTCAAGGCGCGTCGGACCATGGCGGCTTTGGCCCCTTTGGGGATTACGGCGGAAGGGATCACCGCGACGCTGTCTTATCTGGACGCGGCCCAGCGGGCCTTGATGCGGACCTGCGCCGATGTGGCGCGGGGGATGACGGGTGAGGCGGGGGCGCTGCGGATGCCCCATGCCGCCTTTTGCGCCCTTGATCCCGAAATCCAGCGCCGCCTGATTGGCGCGGCGATCCAATGGATGTCGGGCGCTGATTTTCCGCCCCGCGGCGCGCAGGTGCAGGCGCTTTTGTCGCGGCTGGCCGCAGCGCAAGAGGCGCAGCTTGGGGGGGTGCGGTTTTTGCACCGTCAGGGCCAGCTTTACATTCTGCGAGAGGCGCGTGGCGTCATGGGGCCGATGGCCTTTGACACCCCGGAGGGACAAATCTGGGATCACCGCTGGCGCATCAGCGGCCCGGCGCGTCCGGGGGCGGAAATTCGGGCTTTGGGGGCTGCGGGGTATCGCCAATGTCCCGATGCGCGCCGCTTTGGGCTGCGCGAGGCTTTGGTGGTGACACCGGCGATTTGGCAGGGTGATCAGGTGCTGGCCGCGCCTTTGGCCGGGCTTCACGGGCCTGCCGACGGATCAGGGGATCGGCCATATCAGGCCGATGTGTCGCAGGGACTGGCTGAATTCATCTTATCGCATTGAACCCGGGCGAGTTATCTCTATCTTAAGACCAACCGCCGACGATGGCCTCTTGTGGCCCGGCATTCATACTGGAGTCTCTTCGTGGGTAATGCACGAAACATCGCCTTCTGGGTCGTTCTGTTTCTCTTGATCCTGGCGCTCTTTAACGCCTTTGGCGGCAATCAAAGCACAACCGCCTCGCGGACGGTGTCTTATTCGGAATTCATTGACCGGGTGGAAAAGGGCGAGGTGGCCTCGGCCACCATTGATGGTGAGCGTGTGGTGGTGACCGATACAACCGGCAACCGCTTTGCCACCGTGGCCCCGAATGACCCGCGTTTGACCGAACGGTTGATCGAAAAGGGTGTTGAGGTGCGGGCCGAGCCGCAGCAATCGTCAGGCTTTATGAGCCTGTTGTCGCTGTGGTTGCCCTTCATCGTGCTGATCGGCATCTGGATTTTCTTTATGAACCGCATGCAGGGCGGCGGCAAAGGTGGGGCGATGGGCTTTGGCAAAAGCCGGGCGAAGCTCTTGACCGAAAAGCATGGCCGGGTGACCTTTGACGATGTGGCCGGGATTGATGAGGCCAAGGAAGAGCTGGAGGAAATCGTCGAATTCCTGCGCAACCCGCAGAAATTCAGCCGTCTGGGCGGCAAGATTCCGAAAGGCGCGCTTCTGGTTGGCCCGCCCGGCACGGGTAAAACCCTTTTGGCCCGCGCCATCGCGGGTGAGGCGGGGGTGCCGTTTTTCACCATCTCGGGGTCTGATTTTGTGGAAATGTTCGTGGGCGTGGGTGCAAGCCGGGTGCGCGACATGTTCGAGCAGGCCAAGAAAAACGCGCCCTGCATCGTGTTTATCGACGAGATTGACGCTGTGGGCCGCGCGCGTGGCGTCGGCATGGGCGGCGGCAATGACGAACGCGAGCAGACCTTGAACCAGCTTTTGGTCGAGATGGACGGGTTTGAGGCGAATGATGGCGTCATCATCGTGGCCGCCACCAACCGCAAGGATGTGCTGGACCCGGCTTTGCTGCGTCCGGGCCGCTTTGACCGCCAGATCCATGTGCCGAACCCCGATATCAAGGGCCGCGAAAAGATCCTGTCGGTCCATGCCCGCAAGGTGCCTTCGGGGCCGGACGTTGACTTGCGCGTGATTGCCCGCGGCACGCCGGGCTTTTCGGGCGCGGATCTTGCCAACCTTGTGAATGAGGCCGCGCTGATCGCCGCCCGTCTGGGCCGCCGCTTTGTCGCCATGGCCGATTTCGAATCGGCCAAGGACAAGGTGATGATGGGGGCCGAGCGTCGGTCGATGGTGCTGACGCAGGAACAAAAAGAACACACCGCCTATCACGAGGCGGGCCATGCGATTGTGGGGCTGGCGCTGCCGAAATGTGACCCGGTCTATAAGGCCACGATCATTCCGCGTGGCGGGGCCTTGGGCATGGTGGTGTCTTTGCCCGAGATTGACCGGCTGAACTGGCACAAGGATGAGTGCAAGCAGAAGATCGCCATGACCATGGCCGGTAAGGCCGCCGAAATCATCAAATGGGGTGAGGAAGGCGTGTCAAACGGTCCCTCGGGCGATATTCAGCAGGCCAGCGCCTTGGCGCGTGCGATGGTCTTGCGCTGGGGCATGTCGGATGCGGTTGGTAATATCGACTATGCCGAGGCGCATGAGGGCTATCAGGGCAAGACCGCCGGGCTTTCGGTCTCGGCTGAGACCAAGATCTTGATCGAATCCGAGGTCAAACGCCTGATCGACGAGGGCTATGACACCGCGCGGCGCATTTTGACCGAACAGTCCGAGCAGTTCGAACGTCTGGCCAAGGGGTTGTTGGAATATGAGACCCTGACCGGCGACGAGATCAAGCGGGTGATCGCGGGCGAAAAGCCCAATGCCGATGACGATGCAACTCCGCCCGCCGCAGGTGGTGGCGAGGGGGTGGTGTCGATCCCGAAGACCCGTGCGCGCAAGCCCAAGGCCGCACCGGATGCCTCGCCCGAGCCTTTGGCGTGACGCCAGATTGCAGGTTTTGATCTAAACTCGCCCCGAGGCCCGCATGGCCTCGGGGTTTGGCTTTGACCGGGGGGCTTTGGCCCCGATCTGACAGGAGCGGCGGATGAGCGCGCTGAAACCCACCCAGTTCATTGGCCGCATCGTCTGGCTTGGTCATGTGCCCGACCGTGCGGCGGCTTTGGAAAGCCGGGCGCTGCCCAGCCTGATGGCGCGGTTTGATGGCCCCGAGGGTGAGGCGCATGGCGGCTTGACGCGGCCCGCCTGCAGCCGGGTAAGCGCGCTTTACAAGCGCAACACCGAAATTCGCAACACGCGGCAGTTTTCGCTGTTGTCTGCCGAAGATCTGGCGGCCACGGTGGCGGCCATGGGGCTGGAAAGACTGGACCCCGCGCTGGTGGGTGCCAATATGGTGATCGAGGGCATCCCCGATTTCAGCCACCTGCCGCCCTCGTCGCGGCTGCAAGGTGACAGTGGCGCGACGCTGGTGGTGGATATGAACAACCGCCCCTGCACGCTGCCCGCCCGCCCGATTGAGGGCCAGCACCCCGGTTTTGGCGCGCGCTATAAGACCGCCGCCAAGGGTCGGCGTGGTGTGACGGCTTGGGTCGAGCGGGAGGGAGGCTTTGCCTTGGGCGATGCCATTCGGCTTTACATCCCCGATCAGCCGGTCTGGGCGCATCTGGATGATGCCCGGCGCGCCTGACACCGCCCCATGCGTCGCCGCTGCGACACCAAGCCGCAGATTCGCGATCTGCGCCCATTTCCCCCGCTGACGCCACAAGGTTTCCCATCGGAAACGCGCTCTGGCGAAAACCGCGCGGGACATGTCGGAAAAGGCCCGTCCAAAGCCCATCTTGCCCGTTATCACGTCGGAAACGGGATAGTCCGCCCCCCTTGGAGATAAAGATGGCCTTCAAAACCGACATCGAAATTGCACGCGAAGCAAAGAAAAAGCACATCAATGAAATTGGGGCCAAGCTGGGCATCCCGGCAGAAAGCCTGCTGCCCTATGGCCATGACAAGGCCAAGGTGAGCCAAGAGTTCATCAAATCCTTGGCAGGCAAGCCCGATGGCAAGCTGATCTTGGTCACCGCGATCAACCCCACCCCGGCGGGTGAGGGCAAGACCACCACCACCGTGGGTCTGGGCGATGGCCTGAACCGCATCGGCAAAAAGGCCGTGGTCTGTATCCGCGAAGCCTCTCTCGGCCCGAACTTCGGTATGAAGGGCGGCGCGGCAGGCGGCGGCATGGCGCAAGTTGTGCCGATGGAAGAGATGAACCTGCACTTCACCGGCGACTTCCACGCCATCACCTCTGCCCACAACCTGTTGGCGGCGATGATCGACAACCACATCTATTGGGGCAATGAGCTGGCCATCGACGAGCGCCGCATCGTGTGGCGCCGCGTGATGGACATGAACGACCGCGCGCTGCGCGATATCGTTGTGAACTTGGGCGGTGTTGCCAACGGCTTCCCGCGTCAGACCGGCTTTGACATCACCGTGGCGTCGGAAGTCATGGCGATCCTCTGCCTGTCGAACGACCTTGAAGACCTGCAAAAGCGTCTGGGTGATATCGTTGTCGCCTATACCCGCGAGAAAAAAGCGATCTACTGCCGCGACATCAAGGCAGACGGTGCAATGACGGTTCTGTTGAAAGACGCGATGCAGCCGAACATCGTGCAGACCTTGGAAAACAACCCCGCCTTCGTGCATGGCGGCCCGTTTGCCAATATCGCCCATGGCTGCAACTCGGTTATCGCGACCAAGACCGCGCTGAAGCTGGGTGAATATGTCGTCACCGAAGCTGGTTTCGGCGCTGACCTTGGTGCGGAAAAGTTCTTTGACATCAAGTGCCGCAAGGCGGGGCTGAAGCCTTCGGCAGCGGTCATCGTGGCCACCGTGCGCGCGATGAAGATGAACGGCGGCGTGGCCAAGGCTGATTTGGGCGCGGAAAACGTCGAAGCGGTCAAGAAGGGCTGCCCGAACTTGGGCCGTCACATTGCCAACGTGAAGTCGTTTGGTGTGCCGGTTGTGGTGGCGATCAACCACTTCTATTCCGACACCGATGCCGAAGTGGCGGCCGTGAAGGCCTATGTGGCCGAGCAGGGCGCCGAGGCGATCTTGTGCAAGCACTGGGCCAATGGCTCGGCCGGGATCGAAGATCTGGCCCATAAGGTTGTGGCGCTGGCAGAATCGGGTTCGGCGAACTTTGCGCCGCTGTATCCCGATGCGATGCCCTTGTTCCAAAAGCTGGAAACCATCGCCAAGCGGATCTATCACGCTGATGAGGTGATTGCCGACAAGTCGATCCGTGACCAGCTGAAAACCTGGGAAGCGGCGGGCTATGGCCATCTGCCGATCTGCGTGGCCAAGACGCAGTATTCCTTTACCACCGACCCGACCGTGCGCGGCGCGCCGACGGGCCATTCGGTGCCGGTGCGCGAAGTGCGTCTGTCGGCAGGTGCGGGCTTTATCGTCGCCATCTGCGGTGAGATCATGACCATGCCGGGCCTGCCCAAGGTGCCGTCGGCCGAAGTGATCCGTCTGAATGACGACGGCAACGTCGAAGGTCTGTTCTAAAAGGCCGCTTGCCTTGAACTTCCGGGCGTGAGGGTCTACCTCACGCCCAATCCATGGAGGGACAGGCGATGAAGGCCCCGCAGGACTGCCACGACATGACCGAATTGCGCGCGGCGATTGACGCGTTGGATGCGGGGATCGTGGCGCAGCTGAAGGCCCGCGCGGACTATATTGATCGCGCGGTGCAGTTGAAACAAACAAATGGCCTGCCCGCCCGCATTGAGGTGCGGGTTGAAGAGGTGGTCACCAAGGTGCGCGCCGAAGCGGTGGCTCAGGGACTTGACCCCGATCTGGTCGAAGACATTTGGCGGCGGTTGATCAACTGGTCGATCGCGCGCGAAGAACAGACATTGGGGCCCGAGCGCCCCTGACGGGGTGACATGACGGCGACGATTATTGACGGCAAGGCTATCGCGGCGCGGATGCGGGCCGAAACCCGGGCCGAGGCGGAAACGCTGGCAGGGGCTGGCTGGGCGCCGCGTCTGGTGTCGATCTCGGTCGGCGATGTGGCGGCGGCGGAACTTTATGTGCGCAATCAGCAAAAGTCGGCCGAGGCGGCGGGCGTCGCCTTTGAGGCGCGCAATTACCCCGAAACCATCAGTCTGGAACAGTTGACCGGGGTTTTGGCAGGCTTGAACGCCGATCCGCGGGTCAATGGCATCATCATTCAGCGCCCCTTGCCGGGGCATATCCCGGTCAAGGCGCTGCAAAAGGCCGTGCATCCGTTGAAGGATGTCGAGGGGATGCACCCGTCTTCCATTGGCAATATCGTCTATAACGATTTGGCGCTTGGTCCCTGCACGGCGGTTGCGGCGGTGGAAATCCTGAAAACCCTGCCCTTAAAGGTTGAGGGGCTGGATGTCTGCGTCATTGGCCATTCCGAAATTGTGGGCAAGCCGATTGCCTTTTTGATGATGGGCTTGGGCGCGACGGTGACGGTGTGCCATCACATGACCCGGCAGGTGGCCGTTCACAGCCGCGCGGCCGATGCCGTGTTTGTGGCGGTGGGCAAGCCCGGGCTTGTGACGGGCGATATGTTGAAGCCGGGGGCGGCGCTGATTGATATCGGCATCAACCGGGTGGATGGCAAAACCGTGGGCGACGCCGATTATGACAGCTGCGCTCAGGTGGCGGGCTGGATCACGCCCGTGCCCGGCGGGGTGGGGCCGGTCACGGTGGCGATTTTGATGAAGAACGCCGTTTTGGCCACGCGGATGCAAATGGAACACTATCGCAGCGCCTTTGCGGCGGCGGTTTAAGGGAGAGATGACATGACAGCCAAGGTGATCGACGGCAAGGCATTCGCCGCCAATGTGCGCGCGCAGGTCCAAGACCATGTGGCCAAGCTGGTGGCAGAGCAGGGCATTCAGCCCGGTCTGGCCGTGGTTTTGGTGGGCGAAGACCCGGCCTCGAAGGTCTATGTCAAGAACAAGCACGCCTCGACGATTGAGGTGGGCATGGCCTCTTTCGAACATCGCCTGCCTGCCGAGACCTCGGAGGCCGATCTGCTGGCGCTGGTCAAATCGCTGAACGCCGATCCCAAGGTGCATGGCATTTTGGTGCAATTGCCGCTGCCTGCGCATCTGAATTCCGAGCTGATCATCAACACGATTGATCCGGCCAAGGATGTCGATGGGTTTCACATTTCCAACGTGGGCCTTTTGGGCACTGGGCAAAAGTCGATGGTGCCCTGCACGCCCTTGGGCTGTCTGATGATGCTGCGCGATCATCATGGCAAGCTGGCCGGGCTGAACGCGGTTGTGGTCGGGCGGTCGAACATTGTCGGCAAGCCGATGGCGCAGCTTTTGCTGGGCGACAGCTGCACCGTGACCATTGCGCACAGCCGCACCAAGGATCTGGCGGCGGTCTGTCGGGGGGCTGATATTCTGGTGGCCGCCGTGGGCCGCCCCGAAATGCTGACGGGCGAGTATGTGAAACCCGGTGCCACGGTGATTGACGTGGGCATCAACCGGATCGAGCGCGACGGCAAGGCCAAGCTGGTGGGCGATGTGCATTACGAAAGTGCCGCCGCCGTGGCAGGCGCCATCACGCCCGTGCCGGGCGGGGTGGGGCCGATGACCATTGCCTGCCTTCTGGCCAATACGCTGACCGCCTGCTGCCGCGCCCATGGCCTGCCCGAGCCCGAGGGTCTGACTGCCTAAAACATGCGCGTTTTGCGCAAAAGGTCTGTCCGGCTGCGGGCGGCAAAGATGCACAATAGCTGATATGATTGATCCCCGATGCCTTCTGCGATATGTGGCAGAAATGTGGCGTTAGGTTCGGGGTATTCATGGGGGCGTTCCTCAGCGGTTTGAAAGAGGAAGCCAGCTCACCCGTGCTCTGGGTGGCTTGGGTTGTCATTTCTGTGGCCGTGTCGATTGCGGGCCCGTTTGGCACCTATGGCGTGCTGTCGATCTTTGAGCGGGGCCTGTTCTGGGTGCCGCTGATTGCTGTAGCAGTCGTGCTGGCGGCTTTGGTTCGGGCCTATGTCGCCAGCCGCATTTGCGCCTATTACACGCTGAAAGGCACGCTTTTCACGGCGGTGCTGAACTGTCTGATCCTTGTGCCGTTTCTATATGGGGTGATCGGACTGATCCTGCCCGAGACGGTCTTTGCCCAAATCTCTTGGGCAGAGATCGCGGTCATGGTGGCATCAATCTCTTTGGGCATTTGTGCCTTGCGCGTCTCGGCCCGTGCTGATGGGCCTGCGGGGCGAGGCTGGGCGCAACAGGGCGAGAACGGGGCCTCGCTCCCGTCAGGGCCGCGCCTGTTGCGCCGCCTTGATCCAACCATTTCGGGCGATATCTGGGCCATTTCGGTGCGCGATCATTATGTGGATGTGCAAACCAGCCACGGCATGGGCAGCATCTTGATGCGGTTTTCCGATGCGGTGGCCGAGGTGGATTGTCAGGATGGCGCGCAGGTGCATCGGTCGCATTGGGTGGCTTGGGCGGCTGTGGGCTGTGTGAGCCGCGAAGGGGGCAAGGTGATCTTGCATCTCAAAAGCGGACAACAGATTCCGGTCAGCCGCAACCACCGCGCCAAGGTGGATGCGCAGTTTCCCCCGCCTCCTGTGGTCAGGGCCGATGGCCAGCGGGGCGCGGCATAGGCATGACAATGCATTTGTCGGGCAGGGTCAAAATGGCCCGCGCGCCCGGCCCCATCAGGGGTTGAAGCGCGGCATCCTCGGCCCAAAGCCCGCCGGTAAAGGTGCCATAGGCGGGCAGGATCAGCCGATTGCCGTCGCACAGAAACGCCCGCCAAGATTTGCCCGCCAATCGCGCCTTGGGGTGGTAATGGCCTGACACCTCGGGCCCCGCCCCGCCGCCGATATGGCGAAAGGTCAGCCCGCCTCGGATGAGTTCGGCCAGATGCGTGCCGCCCAGATCGGCGGGGCCAAGATCGATGGGGCCTGCGTCATGGTTGCCCTCGATCCAGATCCAGTCGCGCCCCGCCATCAGCCGGATCAGCCACAGGCGGTCGGTTTCATCCATGCCTTGCGCGGCGGTCAGGTCATCAAAACTGTCGCCAAGGCAGACCACCACGCGCGCGCCGCTCGCCTCAAGATCGGCCTCAAGCCGCAAAAGCGTGGCGCGGGTCTCATAGGGGGGCAAAAGCGCGCCGCCGCGCCGCGCGAGACGTTCGGATTTGCCAAAATGCAGATCAGACACGCAAAGCAGCCGCTGATCCGCCCAATAAACTGCGCCCGAGGGCAGGGCCGTCAGCCGGGCATCGCCAAGGGTGAAAGCATAGCTCATGGCCATGGGTTTGCCCGGCTTGGGGTGGAAAATCAATCCAAGCCTGCGGCGCGCAACAGCGCACGCGCGGCGTCTTCGGCCAAACGCTCGCGCCCCTTGCCATGGACCGGGATTTTGCCCGGTTCCAGAAACAAGGGGGCGGCAAGGGGCGAGACGCGGGGCAGCGTGACATGGTCGATGCGACCGTCAATGCGGGCCAGCATCTCCTCCAACCGACCAAAATCGACCAGCCCGCGCATCGCCTCTTCGCGGGTGAGCCGCAAGAGAAGGTGATCAGGGTCATGGCGCAGCAGGGTGTCATAAAGGATGTCTGAGGAAAACGTCGCCTGCCGCCCCGATTTGCGCCGCCCTTTGTGGCTGCGCTCGATCAGACCGGCCACGATGGCCACGTTGCGAAAGGTGCGCTTCATCACTGCATTGCCGGAAAGCCAGCCCTCCAGCCCCTCGCGCAGATCATTCAGATCCAGCAGGGCTGCGGGGTTGGTCACAGGTTCCAGCCCCCAGATCAGCGTGGCGTAATCGGTGGCCACAAAGCCTAAAGGGGCAAGGCCCGCCTCTTCCATCCGCTTGGTCAGCAAAAGGCCAAGGGTTTGCTGGGCATTGCGCCCGGCAAAGCCATAGACGCACAGATGCTGCCGCCCATCTTGGGGAAAGCTTTCCACCAAAAGCCTGCCGGGTTCGGGCAGCCGCGAAACCTCGCGTTGCAGGGCCAGCCATTCGGCGGTGTGGCCGGGCAGATCTGGCCAGCGGGTTTGTTGGAAAATTTCAAGAATCCGGGCCGCGAGCAGGGTGGATGTGGCAAATTTTGTGCCATTAAACACAGCCACCTTTGGATCGCGCGCGGCGGTGCGGCTGACCTCGACCGTCATCTCGTGCAGGCTGTCATAGCGCACCACCTGCCCGCCGATCAAAAAGGTATCGCCGGGGGATAGGGTCGAGGCGAAGGCCTCTTCCACCTCGCCCAAGGGCGGGCCAAAGCGGCCCAGCCGCACCTTCAGCGTTTCGATGTCGATGATGGTGCCAAGGTTTTGGCGAATGACGGCGGCGGCGCGGGGATCGCGCAGCTGCCACAGCCCGCCGCGCGGCATCAGCCGCTGCCAGCGGTCATAGGCGCGCAGGGCATAGCCGCCAGTGGCGACGAAATTCAGGCAGTCATCAAACTCGGCCCGCGTCAGGGCGGCATAGGGGCCGGCGGTGATGACCTCGGCGTAAAGCTGATCGGCGTCGAAGGGGGCGGCGCAGGCGGTGGCAAGGATATGCTGGCACAAGACATCGCGGGGCCCGGGTCCGCGCGGCTCGCCATCCAAGGCATGGGCGCGGGCGGCCTCAAGTGCGGCCTGACATTCCACCACCTCAAAGCGGTTGGCGGGCACCAACAGCGCCTTCGAGGGCGCGTTATAGCGGTGGTTGGCCCGCCCAATGCGCTGCACAAGGCGCTTGATGTTTTTCGGCGCGCCGACCTGAATGACGAGATCCACCGCGCCCCAATCAATGCCCAGATCAAGAGACCCGGTGCAAACGACCGCACGCAAGGCGCCCGAGACCATCGCCGCCTCAACCCGCTCGCGTTGGTCGCGCGAGAGCGAGCCGTGATGAATGCCGATGGGCAGATCATCGGTATTGGCCAGCCACAGGTGGTGGAAAAAGATTTCCGCCTGCGCGCGGGTGTTGTGAAAGATGAGGGTGGTCTGATGGCGGCTGATCTGGTGCAGGATTTCGGGGATGGCATAGCGCCCACCGCCCCCCGCCCAAGGCGGCGGTGTGGCGGTGTCGAGCATGGTGATATCGGGGTCTGGGCCGGGATCGGCGGTGAGGATCTCGGTCCCCGGCCCGAGATAGGCGGCCAGCGCCGGGGCATCCTCGACCGTGGCCGACAGGCCCACGCGGCGCAGGCCGGGCGAGAGGGCTTCCAGCCGCGAAAGCGCCAGCATCAACTGATCGCCGCGTTTGCTTTCGGCAAGGGCATGGAGCTCGTCCACCACGACGCGACTGAGGCCCGCAAAGATGCGCGGGGCGTCCTCATAGCTGAGCAGAAGTGCCAGGCTTTCGGGTGTGGTCAAGAGGATATGCGGCGGGTCGGCGCGCTGGCGGCGGCGTTGGGTATAGGTTGTGTCGCCGGTGCGATCCTCGATCCGGATGAGCAGGTTTGCACCTTCGACGGGGCGGCGCAGGTTGCGGCGGATGTCGGCGGCCAGCGCCTTGAGGGGTGAGATATAAAGGGTGTGGAGGCCCTGATGCCCGCCCGCCAGTTCGGCCAGCGAGGGCAGGAAACCTGCCAGCGTCTTGCCGCCGCCGGTGGGCGCGATGAGAAGGGTGGAGCGCGCGTCCGCACGCGCCAGCATCTTGCACTGGTGGGGGTGCAGCGCCCAGCCTTGGGCGGAGAACCAATCGGAAAGGGCGGGGGGCAGGGTCATGGGGCCAAGATAGCCCGGCTGTGGCGGCCCGCAACTCTTCAACCGCACCTCCTCGTCGGTCTTCGACCGCTCGTCGTTTGCGCCTTGCGACGAGCGGTCGAAGACCGACGAGGAGCGTCGCTCCTTCGCTTGCGCTGGCCCCGGCGGCGGCCTAAGGCTTGCGGCCATGAAACTGATGTTCCTTGGCGATGTGATGGGCCGCGCGGGTCGTGCCGCCATCACCGAATTCCTTCCTGCCCTGCGCCTGCGCTGGGGCTTGGATTTTGTCGTGGTCAATGGCGAGAACGCCAGCCAAGGCGCGGGGTTGACCACCGAACATGCAAGGTTGCTTTTGCAGGCCGGGGCCGATTGCATCACCCTTGGCGATCATGCCTTTGACCAAAAGGACATGATGCAGTTTGCAGAAACCGAACAACGCATCATCCGCCCGCTCAACTTTTCCAAAGTGGCACCGGGGCGCGGCTATAAGATTTTCGATGCCACCTCGGGGCGCAAGGTTTTGGTGGCGCAGGTCTTGGGGCAGGTCTTTATGAAGCGGCCCTTTGATGACCCGTTCAGCGCCACCGAGGCGATTTTCAAGACCCACCGTTTGGGCGCATCCGTGCAGGCGGCCATTTTGGATGTGCATGCCGAGGCGACATCCGAGAAAATGGCCATGGGCCATTGGTGCGACGGCCAAGCCAGCCTTGTCGTCGGCACCCATACCCATGTGCCCACCGCCGACCATATGATTCTGCCCGGCGGCACGGCCTATCTGACCGATGCCGGCATGTGTGGTGATTACAATTCCGTCATCGGCATGGAAAAGATGGAGCCTTTGCGCCGCTTTATCACCGGCATGTCGCAGGCAAGGTTTGAACCCGCGGCTGGCCCGGCCACGCTGTCGGGCGTTTATGTTGAAACCGATGACCGCACCGGAAAGGCCACCCGCATCGTGCCGGTGCGCCAAGGCGGGCGGCTGGAGCCTGTTGGACCATGACCACCGCTGTCGTCACCCCCGCCCCCCCTTTGACGCCCCCTTTGACGCCCGGCAAAACTCCCTCCCGCGCGGGCTATGCCGTGATCCTTGCGCTGATTGGCATCGGCTGGGGCAGCACCCAGCCCTTGGGCAAGATTGCCGCCTCGACCGGGCATCAGCCGTTCGGGCTGATCTTTTGGCAATTGGTGGTCTGTATCGCCGTGCTGGGCGTTTTGACCCTTGCGCGGGGCAAGCGCCTGCCGTTGCACCGCAAGGCGTTGGAGTTTTATGTGGTGGTGGCCTTTCTGGGCACGCTGATCCCAAATTACACGTTCTATCTCTCGGTGGCGCGCCTGCCTGCGGGGATCATGTCGATCATCATTGCGACGATCCCGCTGATCGCCTTTCCCATCGCATTGGCGCTGCGGATGGATCGGTTCAGCCTGCGGCGGATGATTGGCATTTTGCTGGGCCTGTCGGGGGTTTTGCTGATTGCGCTGCCCCAAGCCAGCCTGCCTGATCGCGCCATGGTGGCGTTTTTGCCCATCGCGATGATTGGCCCGTTGTTTTACGCGATGGAAAACACCTATGTCGCGGCGCGCGGCACCCAAGGGATGGATGCCATTCAGGCGATGTTCGGCGCCTCGATCGCCGGGCTGATCTTTTGCACGCCGGTGATGATCGCCATGGGCCATTGGTTCCCGATGCCGTTGAAACCCGGTTTGGCGGAATGGGCCTTGATCGGGTCATCGGCATTACATGGGCTTTTATATGCCAGCTTTGTCTGGCTCGCGGCCAAGGCCGGGTCGGTGTTTGCCTCGCAATCGGCCTATTTCACCACCGCCTCGGGGATTGTGTGGGCGATGATCCTTCTGGGCGAGCGGTTCAGCCCTTGGGTTTGGGCCGCGGCGGCGGTGATGCTGTGCGGGTTGGTGCTTGTCTCCCCCCGAGAGCGGGACGCTGCCAAAAGCTAGGGCATTGATCTGGCGTTGCCTTTCCTTGCCGCGCGCGCCGGGGTAAGCTGCCCATCTGACAGGAGGCGGCCCCATGATCGGACTTGACCTAAGCCAAGATGCACAAGCGGTGATTGCGCTGCTGGTTCTTTTTGGCATGTTCGTGATGTTCTTGCGCGAGACCTATGCGGTTGAGGTGGTGGCCATTGGCGGGGCCACGGTCATGCTGATCTTGGGCATCCTTCCAATGGAAAGCGTGGGCGGCGTTTTGTCCAACAACGCGCCTTGGACCATTGCGGCGATGTTCATCATCGTGGGCGCTTTGGTGCGCACGGGGGTTTTGGAAACCGTGGGCCAGCTTGCCGCCCGCAAGGCCGAGGCGCATCCGGCGCTGACCTTGGTTGTTCTGGGCCTTGGGGTGACGCTGGCCTCGGCCTTTGTCAACAACACGCCCTTGGTGGTGGTGATGCTGCCGATCTTTATGCAATTGTCCAAACAATTGCAGCTCTCGCCGTCCAAGCTGTTGATCCCCTTGTCTTATATGACCATTCTGGGCGGCACGGTCACGATGATCGGCACCTCGACCAATCTGGTGGTGGATGGCGTCGCGCGCGCCCAAGGGCTAGAGCCTTTTGGCATTTTCGAACTTAGCCCGATCGGCCTGCTCGTGGCCATCACGGGCCTTTTGTATCTGGCGCTGTTTTCCAAGCGCCTGTTGCCGGACCGCGATTCCATGTCGGCCTTGTTGTCGGACCGCAAGGGGATGAAGTTTTTCACCGAGGTGGCTATCCCTGAAGGATCGGCCTTTATTGGTCAAAACCCCGCTCAGGTGGATTTGTTCAGCCGGGGCGGGGCGCGGGTGATTGATGTGTTGCGCGGTGATTTGTCATTGCGCCGCAACATGGCCGATGTGGTGCTGGAAGAGGGCGACCGCGTGGTGTTGCGCACGCCCATGGCCGAGCTTTTGGGCCTGAAAGACCACAAGCAATTGCGCACGGTGGATGAGTTGTCCTCGGTGCAGACCACCACGGTCGAGGTTTTGATCACCCCCGGCTGTCTGATGGTGGGCCGCAGCCTTGGGCAAATGCGCTTGCGGCGGCGCTATGGCGTCTATCCTTTGGCCGTGCATCGACGCAACCAGAACATCGGGCGGCAATTGGATGATCTGGTGGTGCAGGTGGGCGACACGCTGTTGCTGGAAGGGGCACCGTCTGACATTCAGCGGCTGGCGGCCGATATGGATATGGTCGATGTCTCGCATCCGTCTGAGCGGCCGTATCGTCGCAAACATGCCCCCATTGTGGTGGTTGTGCTGGCGGCGGTGGTGATCGGGGCGGCGCTGAACATCGCGCCGATCCAGTATCTGGCCTTTGTCGGCGTGGGCATTGTACTTCTGACCCGTGCGATTGACGGCGATGAGGCGCTGGCCTCGGTCGATGGGCGGCTGATGGCGCTGATCTTTGGCATGTTGGGGGTGGGGGCGGGGCTCGAACATTCCGGCGCGGTGGAGCGGATCGTCGATCTGGTGGCCCCCTTCATGCAAAACATGTCGCCTTGGCTTTTGGTGCTGTGCGTTTATGCGCTGGTCTCGTTTCTGACCGAGGTGGTGTCGAACAACGCGGTCGCGGTGATCGTGACGCCGATCATCATTCAACTGGCCGTGACGCTGGGCGTCGATCCGCGCCCCTTGGTCATGGTGGTGATGATCGGGGCCTCGGCCAGTTTTGCAACTCCGATTGGCTATCAGACCAACACGCTGGTTTACGGTCCCGGCGGCTATAGTTTCATGGATTTCATCCGCTTTGGCGTGCCGCTGAATGTGATTTCGGCCATTGTGGTGACCATCGCCATTCCGCTGATGTATGACCTTTAGGGTGCGGGGGTTGCCGCCGGGGGGGCGGCTGGTGTAGACGACCCCATCACCGAGATTACCGGAGTTTGAGGTCATGGCTGGCCATTCCAAATGGGCAAATATTCAGCATCGCAAGGGCAAGCAGGACAAGCTGCGCTCGAAGATGTTTTCCAAGCTGTCGAAGGAAATCACCGTCGCGGCCAAGATGGGCGATCCGGACCCCGACAAGAACCCGCGTCTGCGTCTGGCCGTAAAGGCCGCCAAGGCGGTGTCGATGCCCAAAGACGTGATCGACCGCGCGATCAAGAAATCCTCGGGTGGCGATGCGGCGGATTACACCGAAATCCGCTACGAGGGCTATGGCGTGAACGGGATTGCCATCATCGTCGAGGCGATGACGGATAACCTCAACCGCACCGCCTCGAACGTGCGCAGCTATTTCACCAAATGCGGCGGCAATCTGGGGCAAACCGGGTCGGTTTCTCACAGCTTTGACCGGGTGGGCGAGATTTCCTATCCCGCCAGCGCCGGGTCGGCCGATGATGTGATGATGGCCGCGCTGGAGGCCGGGGCGGATGATGTTGAGTCCGATGAAGACGGCCACTGGATTTACTGTCAGGTGGAGAACCTGTCGGAAGTGTCGGACGCTTTGGAAAAGGCGCTGGGGGAATCGACGGAATCGAAGATTATCTTCAAGCCCCAGTCCCGCACCGAGGTGGATCTGGAGACCGCACAAAAGCTGATGCGCCTGATCGACATGTTGGAAGAGGATGACGACGTGCAGTCGGTCACCCATAACTTTGACATGTCCGATGAGGTGGCGGCCCAACTGGGCTGATCCCTTGCGATGACAGCGAAAAGGCGCGCCGAACCCCGGCGCGCCTTTTTCATGTCTGCCGCCTCCCCTCCCCCCGTGGGGAGGGGCTGGGGGTGGGGGGCGTCAAGCCTGCCGGTTTGGCAAAATCCAAAGCCCCAGCGCCATGGCCGCCGCTGCCATCGACAGGCCGGCGGCATAGATCAGCCCCGGCCCGCCGAGGCCCAAAAGCGCCGCCCCAACCGAGGGCGCGGCGGCCGAGGCAAGGATCGGTGACACCGCCACCGCCCCTGAAATGGTGCCAAAGCCGCGCCGTCCCAGATGGTCGGCCACCAGCATGGGCCGCAGGTTGGACAAAAGCCCCGCACCCGCGCCTTGCAGCATGGCAAAGACAAAGATCAGCGCCGGAAGCCAGCCCGCCACCAACAAAATGCCCCCCGCCGCCAGAACCGAGGCCAGCGACCACAGGCTCGCCCGCGCATTCGACAGCCGCGAGGCAAAGACCAGCAGCACCAACCGCCCCGCGACCTGACTTGGCCCAATGCAGGCCGCCGCAATCGTGGCCATGGTCGCGCTTGCCCCCCGATCTTGAAAGAGCATCAGGATAAAGGTCAAAAGGATGCCGTGGTTCAGCCAGATCAGACCAAAGATCGCTGAAATCCCCCAAAAAGCCGGGCGGCGCAGCGCGTCTTTCAAAGCCCCCGGCTCGGGCGGGTTGCGGCGGGGCGCTTCGGCCCGCTCCATCCGCCGCAGGGCGCGCACGGCCCATGCATTCACGGGAACCGCGCCGAGAAGGATCAAGAGCGCAAAGCCCACCAGCGCGCCTTGGGCCCCGAAATGATGCGCCATCAGCGCGCCCAAGGGAAAGGTCAGTGTGCCCGCAAAGCCCGCAACCAGTGTCACGCGGGTGATGGCAAGGCGGGCATCATCGCCCAAGCGGCGGGTCAGGAAGGCAAAGCAGGTCTCGTAAAGGCAGGTGGCCTGCACCACGCCCAACAGCGCCCAGATCACCAGCCACCAGATCAGGCTGGGTGCCCAGCCCAAAAGCGCCACGCCAAGTGCAGCGAGGATCGGGGTATAGGTCAGCATCTCGCCGCCCCAGCCCCGATCCACCCAGCGCCCGGTAAAGGGGGTAAAGGCCGCCATCACCAAAAAGCCCAAGGTCGGCCCGGCGGCCAGTTCCGCCGCCGTCCAGCCGGTTTCGCGCAACAAGTCGGGCAGGATCGCCGGAAAGGCGTAATAAACCCCGGCATAGGTGAGCGTCTGACCGACGGCCAGCGCCCAGACCGGGGCGTTGGCGCGGGTCATAGCCCGTAAAGACCCGCGAATTTGGCCTCGAGATAGTCGAGAAGCGGGCCTTCGTGGGGCTCAAAGCCGCAAGCATGGGCGATGGTGTCGCGGGGCGTGCGCAATCCGCCGTGGCGTTGCAGGTTTTCGCGCAGCCAGCCGGTGGCGGCGGAGGTGTCGCCTTGGGCCAGTTGGGCGTCAAGGTCCGGCACGGCGGCGCGCAGCGCCTGATGCAGGCAACCGGCATAGACATTGCCAAGCGTATAGGTCGGGAAATAGCCGAAAAGGCCACAGGACCAATGCACGTCTTGCAGCATGCCATGGGCCGGGCGGTCAACGGCCACGCCAAAATCGGCCTTGAAGCGGTCGTTCCACGCAGCCTCAAGATCACCCACCGCAAGGTCACCCCGGATCAGCGCGCGTTCCAGATCAAAGCGCATCATGATGTGCAGGTTGTAATGCACCTCATCGGCCTCGGTCCGGATAAAGCCCGGTTGCACGCGGTTGACGGCGGCGTAGAAGGCCTCGGCGTTGGGCAGATCAAGGCTGCCAAAGCGGTCCTGCATCTGGCCAAACATCCAAGCCGTAAAGGCGCGGCTGCGGCCGATCTGGTTTTCATAGATCCGGCTTTGGCTTTCATGCACGCCCATCGAGCAGCCATGGCCGATGGGGGTCATGGCATAGTCGGGGTCAATGGCCAGCTCATAGCTGGAATGGCCGACCTCGTGGATGGTGGAGTAAAAGCAGTTGAACGGGTCGGTTTCGACGACGCGGGTGGTGATGCGGCTGTCATTGCCGCCGCCGGAACTGAAGGGATGCACCGCAAGGTCGATGCGGCCACGCGACCAGTCATAGCCGAAGGCGGTGGCCAGATCGAGCGCCATGCGCAATTGGCTGTCAGTGTGGAAATGACCCGAGAGCGCGGCAGGCGCGGGTTTGGCCAGAACGGCGGCGCGCAGGGCCACCAGACGCGGGCGCATCCGGTCGAACATCGCGCCAAGGCTTGCGGCACTGGCGCCGGGTTCATAATCATCAATTAGCGCGTCATAAAGATCACCGCCCGAGGCAAGGGCTGCGGCCTCCTCACGCTTCAAGGCCAGCACTTCGGCCAGCGTGGGCAGGAAGGCCGCGACATCGTCGCGCGCGCGGGCCTCGGCCCAGATGCCTTGGGCGACGGAGGTGAGCCGCGCCAGCGCCTCGGCCAGATCGGCGGGCACTTTGGTGGTGCGCTCATAAGACCGGCGGATCAGCCGTAGTTGCGCGGCACCGGCGGCATCGGGGGCCTCAGCCGCCGCCAGCCAATCGGCGATGCGCGGATCGGTGCGACGGGCGTGCAGCACCCCCTCCATTGCCGCCATCTCCTCGCCGCGCTGATCGGCCGCGCCGCGTGGCATCATGGTTTCCTGATCCCAGCCCAGCCGCTCGGCCACCATGGAGATCGCCTCGGTCTGGCGCTGAAACGCCATCAGCTCGGCAAAAGCGGTGTTGTTGGTCATGCGGTGCCCTTTGCAATGGATCCGGCGATGGGATAGGCCGACAGATGCCGCGCCCGGATGATGAGAACCCAAAGGATCACCGCACCAATCTGGTGGGTGATGGCAATGTGCATATGCGCCGCCGTCAGCACGGTGATGATGCCAAGGACCATCTGCGCCACCATCATCGCCATGACGGCGTGAAACGCGTTTCGCGTCGCCGCATGGGCGGACTGCCGCCCGCGCAGCCAGACGACGATGCCGAAGGCAAAGAGGAGATAGCCCGCCATGCGGTGCATGAACTGCACCAGTCCCGGGTTTTCAAAGAAGGCATGCCAGACCCCGCCGCCGCCCGGCACATAAAAGGCATCCGCCGGGAAGAACTGGCCGTTCATATCAGGCCAAGTGGGAAAGCCGCGTCCGGCATCAATGCCCGCGACCAAGGCCCCGAGCAGGATTTGCAGAAAGGCGAAATGCATCAGCCCGGTGGACAGGCCCACCAGCTTGCGTTCAGAATTGCGCCGCGCCTGAAGCAGATCTTTTTCCGACCGACCGAGCAGGAACACATACCACGCAATCAGGCCAAGGATGATGAAGGCCAGCCCCAGATGCGTGGCCAGCCGGTAGGATTTGACATCCACCTGCTCGCCCACCAGCCCCGAGGAGACCATCCACCAGCCGATGGCCCCTTGCAGCCCCCCAAGCGCCCCAAGGCCCAAAAGCCGCCCCGTCCAGCCCGCCGGAATGGCGCGGGCGGCCAGAAAGCCCACAAAGCCCACCGCCCAAACCAGTCCCACCACGCGGCCCAATTGCCGATGCGCCCATTCCCACCAGAAGATAACCTTGAATTCCGCCATCGACATCTGGCTGTTTTGCAACTGGAATTCCGGGGTGGCCTTGTATTTGTCGAACTCCACCACCCAATCGGCATCTGAAAGCGGGGGGATGGCGCCGGTGACGGGCTTCCATTCGGTGATCGACAGGCCCGAGTCGGTCAGCCGCGTCAGACCGCCCACCGCGATCATCATGGCGACCAGCATGAACAGCGCCACAAGCCAGGCCCGAATGCCGCGTCGCGCGCCTTTGTTCCCCTCGATCAGCCCGCCCTGCGGGGCGACCTGCGCGGTTGCCCCAACCTCTTCAAACAGCTTGCGCTTTTCCGCCATGCCCGTCCCCTTCGCGTCTTGCGCCAGAGACTAGGCCCGCGGCGAGGGGCCTTCAAGGGCCAGCACCGTCAAAGGGGGCCGTCAAACCACGGCTTGCCCTGCGTCAATCCGCCCCGGATCAGAAAACCGGGCTGGGCGACCTCGGGGAAATCGGCCTGCCAATCGCGAAAACGGTCATTGGTGACCACCCGCGCCCCCAATCTGCGGGCCGCTTTCAGGATATATGTGTCGGCCTGCACCCCCTTTGGCACCACCAAAACCCGATCCGTCGGCAGCCCCAGCCGCCGGGCCATCTCGGCATCATCCTGATAGCGGTCATGGGTCTTATACCCGGCATTGGCGTCGAACATCACGCCAACACCCAGCCCCTTGGATTCAAGCGCGCGCACCACCCGTCGCACCGCCTCTACCGATGGCTGGCCATTTTCCCAATGCATCACGTTGGACCCGTCCACCACAACCTGCGCCTTCTTTGGGGCATCGGGCTTGGCCTTTGCGCGGGGCGCGCGCCACCAGAGCCACAGGCTGGCCAACAGGCAAGGCCCGGCCAAAAGCACAAAATCAGACCAGCCCGGCACGAACAGCGACAGGGCAAGGCCCGCACAAGACAAAAGGGCGATGAAAACAATCATAGGGCGAAGTCTCGCCCGGGTTTCCGGCGGAAACAGGGCGAAACCCCGGCCAGTTTTGGCATTTTACCCCTAGCGCAGGCGGCGCAGCAACTCCAGCGACGGCTCACCCGTCACCGGCAGCCCGGCGGCCTGCTGATAGGCCGAAATCGCCGCGCGGCTCTTGGCCCCGATCACCCCGTCAGTGCCGCCGGTGTCATAGCCCGCATCGGTCAGCGCGCGTTGCAGCGCCTGACGGTCGGCCATGGTCATGCCGGTCTTGTCCGGCCCCCAATCGGCCTGCACGGGCGGACGGCCAAGGATGCGGTCAGACAGATACCCCACCCCGATGGCATAGCTTTCGGCATTGTTATAGCGCAGGATCACGTTGAAATTCTGCGTCAAAAGAAAGGCCGGGCCGCCCACACCCTTCGGCGCAATGATAGAGCCCCCCGCAGGCACCGCGCCCCCAGTGGCCGAGGTAACCCCAAGGGCCGCCCATTCGCCCGCCGATTTGCCCTTGCTGCGCCCCAAAAGGGCGGGGTTGAACCCCTCGGGCAGCCGCACCTCACCGCCCCATGGCAACCCGCGCTGCCAGCCCGAGTTCTTCAGATAGGCGGCGGTCGAGGCAAGGGAATCGGTCGGATCCTCGCTCCAGATGTCGCGCTTGCCGTCGCCGGTGAAATCCACGGCATAGGCAAGATACGATGTCGGGATAAACTGGGTATGCCCCATCGCCCCGGCCCAAGACCCGGTCATCCCCCGCGCCGAGACATCGCCATTGGCGATGATCTTCAAGGCGGCGATCAACTGGCTTTCAAAGAATTCACCGCGCCGCCCATCATAGGCCAGCGTCGCCAAGGCCGACACCACAGGCACATTGCCGCGCCTTGTGCCGTAAAAGCTCTCCAAGCCCCAGACGGCGGTGACGACATGGGCCTCAACCCCATAGCGCGCCTCGATCCGGGCCAGAACCGGCCCATATTGGCGCAGCTTGTCTTGGCCCATGCTCACCCGATCGGGCCTTGCGGCAATGGCCAGATATTCTTCCAGCGTGCGGGTGAACTCGGTCTGGTTGCGGTCGCGCTCCACCACATCGGGCAGAAATCCTGCCGATCCCATGGCCTCATTGATCACGCCCGCCGGGATGCCGCGCGCCGCCGCCCGGGCGCGAAAGCCCTGAACCCAGGCGTCAAACCCGGCATTGGGCACGGCGCGCATCACGGGTTCGGCCTGCGCCGCCCCCACCGGGCCACCGCCACCGCCCACGCAGGCCGAAAGCCCGGCCGCCGCCAACCCCATCACCATGAACCGCCGTGTCACCGCCTGCATGTCTTGCCCTATCCTGCTGGTCTTTCGCCAAAGCCTAGCCCAGAAGCCCAAAGGTTTGAATCAAATTTGGCTTCCTCTTGGCCCAAATACTCAAATCCGCCGACCGGCCCCGCGCGCCACGCTTGGCCTCATTCGCCCCCTTGGCGCAGCTTATAGGCAATCTGGCGCAGCATGCCGTGAAAGGTCTGCACCTCGGCCCGCGTCAGGTTCAGCCGCGCCCACATGTTGCGCAGATTAAGCCGCATGCCCGCAGCCTTGGTGGGCGGAAAGAAGAACCCCGCCGCCTCCAGCCGTTCCTCGAAATGATCGCCCAGTTTCTCCACCTCTTCGCGGCTGGCAAAATCGGTGCGGGCCAGCGCCATGACCTCAGGGGCCACATCCGATTGCTGGCGGCCCCATTCATAGGCCACCAAAAGCGCGCATTGGCCCAAATTCAGGCTGGGAAAGTCCGGGTTCACCGGCACGGTGATAATGGCATTGGCCAAGGCCACATCGTCATTTTCCAGCCCCGCACGCTCGGGGCCAAAAAGGATGCCCACCCGCTTGCCCGCCGCCCCCATTTCGCGCGTCATTTGCAAGGCACGTTCGGGGGTGACAACGGGTTTCACCAATTCGCGCGGCCGCGCGGTGGTGGCAAAGACATAATCGCAATCCGCCACGGCGCGGGGCACATCGGGGAAAATCCCCGCCGCATCCAGCACCCGCCCCGCGCCCGAGGCCATGGCATTGGCCTTTGGGTTCGGCCAACCGTCGCGCGGATCAACAATGCGCATCCGATCAAGGCCAAAGTTCAGCATCGCCCGCGCGGCAGCCCCGATATTCTCGCCCATTTGCGGACGCACCAGAATAAAGGCGGGGGGGATCGGGGGCTGGGTCATCGTTTTGGCACCTGTGCGGAACATTTCCCGCCAGATACGCGATCTTGCCCGCCCGCGAAAGGCCGCAGGACTGGTGGGCAGCCAATAGCCAAGCCCGAAAAAGACTGCTAAGCGATGGCCCAAGCCGAAGGAGCCCGATATGTCCACCGACGCCGCCGCAGATCGTCCGCAAATCACCCTGATCACCCCCCCCGCCTTTGAGCTTGAGGTCTTTCCCGACCGTTTGGCGCGGGTGCTGGATGGGGCCGAGATTGCCTGTGTGCGTCTCGCGCTGGCCACCAAGGACGAAGATATGATCCTGCGCGCTGGCGATGCCTGCCGTCTGGTCGCCCATGAGCGGGACGTGGCGATTGTCATTGAAAACCATGTGCTGATGGTGGAACGCCTCGGCCTTGACGGGGTGCATCTGACCGATGGCGCACGCTCGGTGCGCAAGGTGCGCAAGGATCTTGGGGCCGATGCGATTGTCGGGGCCTTTTGCGGCACCTCCCGCCATGAGGGGATGAACGCAGGCGAAGCAGGGGCAGATTACGCCGCCTTTGGCCCGGTGGGCGAAACCGCGCTGGGCAAGGGCGAACGGGTGGAGTTCGATCTTTTCGAATGGTGGAGCCAGGTCATCGAAGTGCCCTCCATCGCCGAAGGCGCGCTCACGGCTGATCTGGTGGCCAAATTCGGCCCCGTCACCGATTTCTTTGGCATTGGCGAGGAAATCTGGGCGGCCGAAGACCCGCTCGCGTCCCTCAAGGCGCTGATGGCCCCATTGGGCTAAGCGCCCCTCGAGGAGAAGCCGAAGGCGCCCGACGAGAGACAGCGTCGAGAGATGGCGTCGAGAGATGGCGAAAGATCAGTTTTCCGCCAAAGGGTGGCTGGTGCGGATCACGCGTTCGCAATGCGCGGCCAGATCCTTGCGGCTGGGAAAGGCATCTACCGGCACCTCGGGATGAAAGATCACCTCGACCCGGCCCTGCCGCCGCGCGGCCAGCGTCAACAGAAGATGCGGGCCGAACTCCATATTGCCCCACCAGCCATAAAAGCGCGGATCTTCCCCCGGCGGGGCGTGATAGACCACGGTGACGGGCTGGATAAACAGCACACGGTCCAGCCCATGGCTGTAAAACGCCTGAAACAGCGAGGATTTGAACGGCAAAACGCGGATCGCATCGGTGCTGGTGCCTTCGGGAAAAAAGCACAAGCGATGGCCCGCGCGCAGCCGCGCCTCAAACAGCTCTTGCTGGGCCTTCGCCTCGGTGCTTTTGCGCGCGATGAACACCGTGCCCGTCGCCCGTGCCAGCCAGCCGATACCCGGCCAATCGGCCACTTCGGATTTTGACACAAAGTAAATGCGCTGCGCCGCGTTCAGCGCGAAAATATCCAGCCATGACGAATGGTTGGCCACCACAGCACCCTTTTGCTGCATGGGCTTGCCCCGCACCGTCAGCGGCAAGCGCAAGATCACAAAGGCGCTGCGGCAAACGAATTGGGTGATAAAGGGCGTCACGGGGCGGTTTTGGCCGCAGAGCGGTCGTTCCACCAGCCGCACCAGTAACAAAGCCAACAGGCAGCCATAGGTCACCAGCCCCAAGCCCGCGCCGCGCAGCGCGATGCGCGCCCAACCGCCAAGCCCCGGTTTTTCCATGCTGATGGGATCATCGCGCCAATCGGTCATGCTGTTCACTTTGGTGCCGCGCCCATCATTCCCGCTCGCCCTGCTTGCGAATCCAAAAGGCGCGGTGCTTGTCGCTCATCCTTGCGGTGTCCAGCACCAGACAAACATCGGTGGTGTTGAAGGCATGATCGACAAAAGCCCCCTCACCCACAAAACCGCCCAGCCGAAGATAGGCGCGGATCAGGGCCGGGGTGCCGGCCACGGCGGCGCGGCGGTCCAAAGCCTCGGGCTCGATCAGGCGCATTGTCACGGCATGGGGGGGCAGGGCCTTGACGCGCAATTCGGGCGGGGCAAGGTGATGATGGGCAAGATAAGACAAAGGATGGGCAAGCGCCGCCACATCGGTGCCGTGAAACGAGGCGGCCCCGAAAAGAATTTCGATATCGCGTTCCAGCACATAGGCCGCCAGCGCGTTCCAAAGCTGCAACATCGCACTGCCGCCGCGATAGGCCGGATGCACGCAAGACCGCCCCAATTCCACCAGCTTGCGCCCCGTGGCCTTTAGCGCCGTCAGATCATATTCGCTTTCCGAATAAAACCGCCCTGCGCTTGCCAAACGGTCCGAGGGCAACAGCCGATAAGCCCCCACCACATCATCCAGATGGGCCGCATCGCGCCGGGTGTCGATCAGCAACAGATGGTCGAAATGGGCGTCAAACGCATCGATTTCCAGCAGCCGATCATGATCGACCAAGGGCCCATTGGCCCCAAGCTCTTGCACGAAAACCCGGTAACGCAAGCGCTGTGCCGCGCGCAGATCACGCTCATCCCGAGCCAGTCGCAAGACAAAGGCGCTGTCGTCGTCAGTCATTGCGGCCCATCTCTGCCCATACCGGACATGATGTAAGACCGGCCTGTCGGCAATGCAACCAAAGCTGACGCCCCGCGCGAAAGCTGCAAGACGATGCAATCACAGATTGCGTTAAGGGCTTCTTAACCAGATACTGGCTCATATACCGAAGACAGGCTCCAGATGGATCTGGGTCAGATCAATCACCCTTTTGCCTGCGTGTTCAAAGTTCACGGTGACGCGGTTGCCAATGTTGGATTGCACCTGACCCAAGCCCCAATCGGGCTGTGCGGGATGGCGCACCATCATTCCCGGTTCCAATAGCGCTGCCATATTTGGTCTGTGCCCCCTTTGAAGGATGCCCGTCATGCTGGACAAGCCCGATCTTTCCGCCCTTTTGGGCTCTCGGATCTGCCATGACCTTATCAGCCCGATCGGCGCCATCAGCAATGGGGTTGAACTGATGTTGATGGATGGGGCGGCCAAGGGCCCCGAAATGACCTTGGTCGCCGAAAGCGTGGCCCATGCCAATGCCCGCATTCGGTTTTTCCGGGTGGCCTTTGGTCAAACCTCGAAAGATCAGCGCATCGGCGCGGCAGAGGTGAAGGGGATTTTGGCCGATCTGGCGCGGGGCAGCCGGATGACGGTGGATTGGCTCACGCCGGTTGATCTGTCGCGGCGCGAATGCAAGCTGGCTTTCCTGTGCATCCTGTGTCTGGAAACCGCGCTGGGCCAAGGCGGGCGCATCACGGTCGAGCGTGGCGAGGCGCGCTGGACGGTGAGTGGCAGCGCCGCGCGGCTGCGGGTGGACGCGACCCTGTGGGAGGCGCTGTCAAACCCCGCCGCGGGGGCCGATATTGGCCCCGCGCAGGTGCAATTTCTGTTGGTGCCAGATGAGGTGGCCCGCCAGCACCGCCGCCTGACGGTGGAGCTGAGCGAGACCGAAATCCGCCTTACGTTCTAACCGTGCCGTCGCCGATGACGAGGTATTTGAAGCTGCACAGCTGTTCCGCCCCAACCGGGCCGCGCGCATGAAGCTTGCCCGTCGCAATGCCAATCTCGCCGCCCATGCCAAACTCGCCTCCATCGGCAAACTGGGTCGAGGCGTTGCGCATCAAGATGGCGCTGTCGAGCCGTTCAAAAAACCGCGCGGCGGTGGCGTCGTTTTCGGTCAAGATCGCCTCGGTATGGTTCGATCCATAGCGGCGGATATGGGCGATGGCCTCATCCACCCCGTCGACCAGCTTGGCGGCGATGATCTTGTCGAGAAACTCGCGGCCAAAGTCATCGGGGGCGGCAGGGGTGGTGCCGGGGATTTTCAAAAGCTCGCCCTCGGTGCGCACCTCGACCCCGGCGGCCAAGAGGTCCTCGATCAGCACCGCACCGTGTTTGGTGTAGAACTGCCAGTCGATCAGCAGACATTCAGCCGCGCCGCAAATGCCGGTGCGGCGGGTCTTGGCGTTCAGGACCACGCGGCGGGCTTTGTCCAGATCGGCGTCGCGGTCGGCATAGACGTGGCAGATGCCTTCCAGATGGGCAAAGACCGGCACACGCGCTTCGGCCTGCACCAGCCCCACCAGCCCATTGCCGCCACGCGGCACGATAACGTCGATAAAGGCGGTGGCGCGCAGCATCTCGGCCACCATGGCGCGGTCGCGGGTGGGGATGAGCTGGATCGCCGCCTCGGGCAGACCGGCCTCGGCCAGACCCTGCACCATGCAGGCATGGAGCGCCTGCGAGGAATGAAAGCTTTCGCTGCCGCCGCGCAGGATCACGGCATTGCCAGCCTTGAGGCAGAGCGCGCCCGCATCGGCGGTGACATTGGGGCGGGATTCATAGATCACGCCGACCACGCCCAAGGGGGTGGCAACGCGTTGAATATGCAGCCCGTTTGGCCGCGTCCACTGGTCAAGCACGCGCCCCACCGGATCGCGCTGTTCGGCCACTTGCCGCAAGGCATCCACAATCCCGCGCAGGCGCGTCTCGTTCAGCATCAAGCGGTCCAGCATGGCGGGCGAAAGACCCTTTTCGGTGCCATAGGCCAGATCCAGCACATTGGCATCAAGGATCTCATCGCGCCGCGCCCAGACGGCGGCGGCGGCGGCTTGCAGGGCGGCGGCCTTGCGCTCAGAGGAGGCATAGGCCAGCTCTGCCGCGGCGGCACGGGCAGCGGTGCCGATCTCACTCATCATTGCGCGATAGTCGTCGCTCATCCTGCTCTCCGCCCGTATCCGGAGTTTGGCACAAACTCCGCATCGGAAAATTGAAATTTTCCGAACCGATTTCTGCAAAGAAATCGGCTCTCAGATCACCATATCGTCGCGATGCACAAGGGCCGAGCGCCCTTGATAGCCCAAGATCCCGGCAATATCGCCCGACCGATGCCCGGCAATCGCACGCGCCTCGGCCACCGTATAGCGCACCAATCCCTTGCCCAGAACTTCGCCCGCAGGTGACAAGATCGCCACCGGATCACCCCGCCCAAAGCTGCCGGTCACCTCGGTCACACCCGCCGGAAGCAAGCTTTTTCCCGCCTTCAGCGCGGTTACGGCCCCCGCATCCAGCCGCAATTCCCCGCGCGGCTTCATCGCGTTGATCCAGCGTTTGCGTGCGGCCTGAGGATCGCCCTTTGGCACAAACCACGTCCGCGTGGCCCCGCGCGCCAAGGCCTGCAAGGGGCGCGGGGTTGAGCCTTCCATGATCGCCATGGCACAGCCCCCCGCCACAGCGGTTTTCGCCGCCAGAAGCTTGGTCTTCATGCCGCCTTTCGACAGGCCCGAAATCGGATCGCCCGCCATCGCCTCGATCTCGGGCGTGATCTTCGTCACGATGTCAAAGCGTTCGGCCGTCGGGTCCTCTTTCGGATTGGCCGAATAAAACCCGTCGACATCCGACAGAAGGATCAGCTGATCGGCCCCGACCGTCACCGCGATTTGCGCGGCCAGCCGGTCATTGTCGCCAAAGCGAATCTCATCGGTGGCCACGGTGTCGTTTTCATTGACGATCGGCACCACGCCCAGACCTAGCAGGGTTTCCATCGTGGCGCGGCTGTTCAGATAACGGCGGCGGTCCTCGGTGTCTTCCAGCGTCACCAAAACCTGCCCCGTGGTGATGCCATGGGGTGCGAGCACCTCTTCATAGGCGCGGGCAAGGCGGATTTGGCCGACGGCAGCGGCGGCCTGCGACTGCTCCAGCGTCAGCGCGCCATCGCCCAAGCCCAGCACCTTGCGCCCCAGCGCGATAGAGCCTGACGACACCAGCACCACATCACTGCCGCGCAGCTTGGCCTCGGCCACATCCATGGCAAGGGCGGAAAGCCAGCCCTGTTTCAACCCGGTCTGGCGATCCACCAAAAGGGCCGAGCCGATCTTGATGACCAGTCGTTTCGCCGCCGTCACATCAGGCGCAATCAAGGGCATTACGGCTGCCACGGTCCTGTCTCCACCTGCGGGGCCTCGCCTTCGATGGTAGCGTAAAGCGCGCGCAACACCTCTTGCACGCCCCGCCCCGACACGCCCGAAATCACATGCACCGGCCCGCCGGATGCCTTTTCCAAAGCACGGCGGCGGTCGGAAATCTGCTTTGGGTCCATCGCATCAACCTTGTTCAGCGCCAAGATCCGGGGCTTGTCGCCCAAAACGTCGGAATAGGCCTCCAACTCATGCACGATGGTGCGATAATCCTTGGTAATCGTGGCCGAGGTGCCATCCACCAGATGCAACAGCACCTTGCAGCGCTCGACATGGGCCAGAAACTGAATCCCCAATCCGCGCCCTTCGCTCGCCCCTTCAATCAGGCCGGGAATATCGGCCATCACGAATTCCTTGCCATCGACGCCGACGACGCCAAGGTTCGGCACCAAGGTGGTAAAGGGATAATCGGCAATCTTGGGCCGGGCGTTTGAGACGGCGGCCAGAAAGGTGGATTTCCCGGCATTGGGCAGGCCCAATAGACCCGCATCGGCAATGAGCTTCAGCCGCAGCCAGATCGTGCGCTCCACCCCCTCTTGCCCCGGATTGGCCCGGTTCGGCGCGCGGTTGGTGGCGGATTTGAACTGCAAATTCCCCCAGCCGCCATTGCCGCCCTTGGCCAAAAGCACGCGCTGACCCGGCTCGGTCAGATCGGCGATCACGGTTTCTTCGTCCTCATCGATGATCTCGGTGCCCAAAGGCACCTTCATCACAATGTCATCGCCGGTTTTGCCGGTTTTCTGGCTGCCCATGCCGGGCTGGCCCGATTTGGCAAAGAAATGCTGCTGATAGCGATAGTCAATCAGCGTGTTCAGCCCTTCAACCGCTTCGGCCCAGACCGAACCGCCATGGCCGCCATCGCCCCCATCGGGGCCACCAAATTCGATGAATTTCTCGCGCCGGAACGACACGCAGCCCGCCCCGCCGCCGCCCGAGCGGATATAGACTTTGGCAAGGTCAAGGAACTTCATCGTGGTCGCTTTCAAAAGGATCGCCAGAACAGGCGATAGAGGACAAAGCGGCAAGTCTCAAGCCTTGGCGCGCAGGTCTTGCGCCTTTCCAAATACTCAAACTTGCCCGGCCAGCCCCGATGCGCGCGGCTGGGATATGGGGTCAGCCCAGCGTGCGGATATAGGTCCAGGTTGGCACACGCGCACCGCGCGCGACGGAAAAAGTCTCGGCATCGCCCAGATATTCGAAACCGCAATTGGTCAACACCTTGGCCGATCCGGGGTTGTCTTGAAACACCTCGGCAAAGAAGGTGCGGTCGCCCAGCGGGTTGGCGGCCACAAGGGCGCGCACCGCCTCCGAGGCGATCCCGGTGTTCCACATCTGCGGCGCAACCCAAAAGCCCACCTCGGATTGGCCGCGATGTGGGCCTTTCTGGCCGGGCTTGCCGATTTCCATCGGCTTCAGGCTGATGACACCCAAAAGCTCTGACAAGCCGGTGGCCGAGCCATCCATCGCCCAGACCGTGCCGCGGCTTTCGCCCGCCATGGCGCGGGCAATAAAGGCCTCAATCGCGCCGGGGGGCAGGGGATGGGGAATGCTGCGCGTCGCTTCGGCCACCCGCTTATCGCCGGCATAAAGCGCACAAAGCCCGGCATCCGAGGGCCGCAGCGCCCGCAATAGGAAGCGCCCAGCGGCGATGCTGTCGACAGGTGCGATCGGCTGGTCAAGGGTCATGGCATCTCTCCGAACCACAGCAGGCCCTCTTGGGGGCCGCTGAACAGGGTGAATATGGGGAGCAAGCATCGACATGTCAGCCTTGCTCCGGGAACAAAATATGATTTTCGGTTTGCCCAATAGTTTGCGCGCCAGTTTGCCCGCCAGTTTGCGCGGCGGTTTTTGGCTTCGCCGGCTCTCGCGCCAAGACGCGCACAAAGGTTTGCAGCGCCGCCCCTGTCAGCCCAAGGCGGTTTGCCTCGGCCAATGCCGCGGCGAAATGCGGACCCGGCGCAAGGCCAAGGTTCAAAAGATCCTGCTGTGTCACGGTCATCTTGCGGGCTGTCCTGTGTGACGGGGGCGCTTGGCGATACTTGGGTCTGTGCCAGACGTTGGCCTTGCGTTGGCCTCGTGCGGGGCTGCGAGGAGGGCGGAGTGGGGCTTGACCAGAAAAGAGACGGGGGACCGGCTTTTCAGCCGATCCCCCGTTTATGGTCTAAACCTTGGGTGCGCGGCTTATTCAGCGGCCTCGGCAGTCGGGAGCACCGAAATAAAGGTGCGGCCCTTCAGGCCTTTCTTGAAGGTTACCTTGCCCTCGACGGTGGCAAAAATGGTGTGGTCGCGGCCCATGCCGACGCCCACGCCCGGGAACCATTCGGTGCCGCGCTGACGCACGATGATATTGCCCGGAATGGCCGCCTGGCCACCGAACAGCTTGACGCCCAAACGACGGCCCGCGGAATCGCGGCCGTTGCGAGAGGAGCCGCCTGCCTTTTTATGTGCCATGGGGGAGTTCTCCTCTTACTTGGTTTCGTGCGCGGCACGGCGGGCATCGGCGGTGCCGATGGCGGCCTTGACGCCCGATTTGTCCGCGCCGGATGCCATGATCTCGGCCACGCGAACCAGCGTCCACTTTTGACGGTGGCCCTTGGTGCGCTGCGACGAATGCTTACGGCGACGCTTCACATAGTGAATGGTCTTTTCGCCTTTGATGTTGTCAATGACATCGGCCTGAACCGCAGCCCCTGCCACCACCGGCGCGCCCACGGTGATCTTGTCACCGCCAAGCATCAGAATTTCGTTGAACTGGACTTTATCGCCAGCCACAGCGTCAATCAGTTCCACGCGCAGGACATCGCCTGCCCGAACGGTATACTGCTTGCCACCGGTCTTGATGACCGCAAACATGGGTCGTTCCTTTTCTGTCAGCCGCGCCCTGTGGCCCCCCCTTGATTTTGCAATCATCGGGTGTTCGTGGGTTTCCCCGCCTCGGACAGCGCGCCCCCCAAGGGGACGTCATGAAAATTGCCCGCGCAGATTCGCATCTGTGCGGGATAGCGGCTTATCAAGGCAAACTGCCCATCTGTCAAGCAGGGCTGAAGATATGGCCGCGATCACCGCCCTATCAAGGGCCGAGGGGGTGGGGCTGGCCCTCGGCCTTGGGGTTCAGCCTGGCCCTCGCCCGGATCTATCCGGGCAAGAGACCGCCGCCAGAGGCTTGGCATAAGGGCCGCTTTGGCGCAAGCTGAGGTTCAGGATAGCGGAGGGCGGATCATGCGGCTGGCGTTGTGGCAAGGGTATTCGGTGGATGGCGACATCACCGCAGGGCTGGCACAGGCCGAGGCGGCTTTGGCTGCCGCCGGGGCGATGGGGGCTGAGGTTTTGGTGCTGCCCGAATGCTGGTTGCCCGGCTATAACACCGCCCGCTTGGCCGATCTGGCACTGACGCGTGGGGGCGCGTGGCAAGACCGGCTTTCCGCCGCCTGCGCCCGGTCAGGATGCGGGGTGGTCATGGGCTATGCCGAACGCGCCGAGGACGGGCTGTATAATGCCGCTTTGGCCTTGGACAAAACGGGCCGCGAGGTGGCGCATTACCGCAAGATCCAGCTTTTCGGCCCGCGCGAGGCGGCGATTTATCGGCCCGGCTCGTCCTATGTCACCTTTGATCTGGGAGGTGTGAAGGCGGCGCTGTTGATCTGTTACGATGTGGAATTCGCCCCCCATATCGCCGCGCTCGCGGCGCAAGGGGTCGAGGTGGTGCTGGTGCCCACCGCAAATATGATGCCCTTCACCCATGTGATGCGCGCCACGGTTCCGGCGATGGCGGCCAATCACGGGGTGGCGATTGTCTATGCCAATTTCTGCGGGTCAGAGGGCGATCTGACCTATGCGGGCCGATCCCTCATTGCAGGCCCGCATGGCGAGGTGGTGGCCCAGGCCCATACGGTGCCAACCCTTTTGGTGGCCGATTTGCCACCGCGCGATCCGGGCTATCTGTCCACCCAAGCCCAGGATTTTCGCGCGATCATCTGACACCGCGCCCCAACCAGACGCCATGAAAATTGCCCGCGCAGATTTGCATCTGTGCAGAATAGTGGCTCATCATGGCGAACTGTGCAGCTGTCAAACGCGGCTGAAGATATGGCTGCGTCAGGCTTCCATGTTGCGTTCGTGATGCGCGATGGCCGCTTCGATGTCGTCGTAAAAGGTCAGGTTTCCATCTTCCAAAACCGCTCCGGCCTGACATAATGTACGCACCATGCGCATAGAGTGGCTGACAACGAATGCCCCAGAGTTCTCCATGCGTGCTTTAAAGACAGACGAACTTTTGGATTTAAAATTGGCGTCACCGACGGATGTCACCTCATCGACCAGATAGGTGTCAAACGGGATCCCCATCGAGACCCCAAACGCCAAGCGTGATCGCATTCCGGCGGAATAGGTGCGGAAGGGGAGGTGAAAGTGCATACCCAGTCCCGCAAAGTCTTCTACGAAATCCACAAGTTGATCGGTATCTACCCCGTAAATCCGAGCAACAAATCGGGTGTTCTGCGCCCCGGACAAGTCAGGATGAAAAGATCCGGCAAATCCCACCGGCCATGAGATGCTGCCTGTTGACACGATCCGCCCCGATGTCGGGGCTTGAGTTCCCGCGATCATTTGCAACAGCGTCGATTTACCGGCCCCATTGCGACCGAGTAGGGCTACTGAAAGCCCCGAGGGAAACTCCATGTTCACATCCCGCAGCACCACCTTGCGGCGGCCTTCAAGGGTGAAAATCTTGGTCAGTTTTTCCAGCCGGATCATTACCGCGGTCCCCTAGCGCCGGTCCTTCAAGGAGTAGACCAACAGTGTGGCGATCGACCACAAGAGCATAAGGAACAGGCCAAGCAGACCCAGAATGACCAGCCTTTCGGGATAGCGCGACACCTCCGCCGTCGTTGGCAAGACATGCGCGGCAAGATAGCGACTGGTGCGCATACTTTCGGCACGCGCTGCATCATAGGTTGAAAGCGCCGCGACATAGGCCTGCTCGGCGAATTCGCGGTCCACTAAAAGGCGCTCGTAATCACCCGCAAGGGCCGCATAGTCTTTCTGACCATCCTCGGCGCCTACCTTGGCACGCTCGGCGGCGATGCGCGCAACAATAACCTCAGCCCGACGTTTGGCTTGGATGAGCCGAGGATCAGAGTCGCCCACATCGGCCAAGAGATCAATTTCGATCTGCGCCTCGGCCAGCTGATTTTCCAAACTGCCAACAAGCCCAGCCTGCGCCTGAAAATCGGTGGCTGGGTCAACGATCTGGTTCTTGACGCGGAAAGAGGTCATCGCTTCGCGTGCTTCACGTAGGCGGTTTTGCGCAACCTTGAGCTCTTCTCGCGCAAAGCGCACGGCGTCTTCGCGCGCAACGGCGCTGAGTTGGTTTATCATCCGAGCGCTTTCATCCAAAAGCGCCTGTGCAATTGCTGTTGCATCGGCAGGCTCAAAAGCCAGAACGCGCACTTCGATCAGACCTGTCGCGCTGTCATACGAGGTTTTGACCATGCGCTTCCAGTAGTCCACCAAATCCTCGATGGTTCCGTCCGCATCAAGCACAAAGATCGGATCGCCCGAGGGCTTGGACCATAGGGCGCGCAGGTTTATGCGCGAATCCATATCTGCCACAAGCTTTTGGCTGCGTAAGTACTCATATAGAATGTCAGTATCCGAAGAGGAAGATTTGGTCAGCCCAGACAGACCACCCAGAAGGTCTGTCGCGCCGGCGGAATCCTCTCGGCGCACCGAGAAGCCTACTGTCGAGGCGTATTGATCCTTAGCCACGCCCCAAAGATAGGCAGATGCAATCAAAAGGGGCAGAGCGACCACGGTAAACAATGACAGCAGAACAAGCCGATGCCGCGTTCGAACTTTTGCTTTCTGCGCCATCGGACGAATGATGACAGGCGCCACCGTCGGGGCCAAACGCCGCTTGGTGCGGGGGCCGGCACCCGCGGGTTTTGCGGGATCTTGGACCGGATCAATAGCTTCGGGCGACAAATCGGGTTCGACTGGCAATGGAGAAGACGACGACACGGAACCTCACGTATTGGTTTGTTTCCCAATCCATAATCCTACATAGTGCTGAACCAAAAGCCTAGGACCGTTCTGGTCGAGGCCGGAGAATCGCCGTTTATGCGCGCAGGACTGCCACCAAGATGACCGCCTCACTCTCGCTACCACAAGGAAAGCCGCCACAGGTCCCTCGGCGCAGGCGGCTTGCAACCACCCGTGCGGTTGCGGCTTTGGTGCTGCGGGAGATGTCCACGACCTATGGCCGATCACCAGGTGGCTATATCTGGGCTATCTTGGAGCCGGCGGCAGGGGTGGCCCTGTTGACGGTGATCTTTTCGATGGCATTTGTGGCCCCAGCCTTGGGATCAAATTTTGCGTTATTCTACGCCACAGGCTTGGTGCCGTTGACCTTTTTCACGTCGCTTTCTGGGCGGGTTGGGGCGTCAGTCACCTATTCACGGCAGTTGCTCGCCTATCCCAGTGTCACCTTGTTGGATGCAATTATGGCGCGTTTTTTGTTGAACGCGCTGACGCAGACCATGGTGGCAACGGTGATCCTCGCTGGGATCATGCTGGCATTCGACACTAAGGTGATTGTTCGCCTTCCATCGGTTGCAGGTGCCATTGCTTTAGCAGCCACGCTGGCACTTGGGATTGGAACCCTGAATTGCTTTCTTTTTACACGCTTTCCGATCTGGCAACAGTTTTGGTCCATCCTGACCCGGCCGTTGTTCATCATTTCCTGCGTTTTCATGCTGTTCGACCAGATCCCGACATGGGCGCGCGATTGGCTTTGGTATAACCCCATCGTCCACATCGTTGGCCTGATGCGGCATGGGTTCTACTCAACCTATCATGCGAGTTATGTTTCGGTGACCTATGTGCTGGCACTTAGTCTGATCTGCGGCGCAACTGGGCTGTTGCTGCTTTTCAAACACCAATATTCATTGCTGGAACGTTAAGGGGTTTTGTCCAGATCAATTGAACGCGTCGGGGTTCATCTGCATTGGAGCGCGACCTTGAATAAATCCACCGCGTTCAAGCGCGCGAAGCAAAGTTTCAGCACCCTCTGGGTTTGTGCGCCGGGCCATCCAGATACGTCTCAGAAAGATTGCGACGGAAAGCGGGTTGCGGACAACGCTTTGATTGGTGGTATCAAGCGCCGAGTTGAATTCGGTCACCGGGATGCGCCAGTTCCCATAATTTTCGGTCAGATATCGGTCTGAATCGGAAGGACCCAGAACTGGGGTATCAGCAAGGCGATATTGGGCAAGGTCAAAGTCTGAATTGTCCCAACGAAACAGCGATGAGGCGTGCCAGATGACCGCGCGGCCATCCGGCGTCATCTCATGGTAGTGTATAAAAATGTCGATATAAATGCCGTTGCGATGTGACACCTTCATAAAGACAGGGCGGCGCAGTATCGTGCCTTTGGGTTCAAATGTGGTCTGCATTTCCAGATCACCACAGCGAAAAATGCCCGAGGCATTCAAACCGTCTCGCAAAGCCTGTGGGTTGGCATCTTTTGCCATGATGCCCGCATCAATATCATAGTCGTGTTTGAGAAACCCACCTTCGCGGACGATGCCCAACAGTGTGCCGGACAGAACAAACCAACTTTGGTCAAGGCGGCGCATTTCTGAGGCAAAGTCCGCCAAAGCGACAGCCGCGCGATCCAAGGCGAAATGTGCCCGATCCTTCTCATCGGGTTGGCGGATCAGATTGGCTGGGCTTAAGTGAATGGCATTCAGGCAGGCGTTGGCATCTTTCTGAAACTGGTCAAGGGCTGCAGCACAATGTGCGCGGTGCCTCGGGTTCTCGGCCACCACGATTGCCTGCATGGCCGAAACATACGCAAGATCACAAGCAATCAGCCCCGGTGCAAAGACCTTTTCCCGGCGCAGTAAAAAGCGACGTAAAGCAACGAGCTCATCCTCACGCATCTGATTGCAAAAGACATAGACCATGTCATTTGACAGATTAAGCTTGAGCCAGCTGCGTCGGGCATAGAAGGAAAGACGCCGGGACGCCCGATGCAGTTCGTCTTGGCGAATGATCCTGCGGGCCATTTCCCGCGCCAATACGGGCTCGAAAGTTGTTGCAAGCGTGAACAGCGCCGCAACCAAACCCAGTGGCCAGCGCATCCAAGCAGGATGGGCCATGTTCAGAAACTCGGCCCGGCGCAGGACAGGCTTCATTGCTTGGGTTCCCCAAGGAAATGGGATGAAAACGATTGAATGCGCAGCTGAAACACCATGAAATGGCCCAAAATCAAGAAAACACTGCCATAGCGATCGACCGGTAGCTCTGCAAGTGCACCGACAAAGCCATCTGACCCGCTAGGGCCGCAGAAACTGCAATATGTCATGCAGGCGCAGCCCTTTGCGGTGACGAAACACGAAGCCGAGACGGATGGGCAAGCTTACCCAGCGCCCCAAGGCGCGGATCAAAACAAGACGTCGAACCGCCATGACGGCAGGCCCGGACTGGGTGCCAGAGCTTTCCGCAGGGTGTTGGGCGAGCGTGAGGTCGACATGCACCCCCCGCAGGCCCGCGCGCAGTGCATCACACAAGAAAATGTATTCGTCGCCAAGGAAAGTATCGGTTCCTGCCCCGAAACTCACATCGAACCAGACGTTCTTTGCGCGCATGCGGCTTGGCCGCACAGCAAGCTCAGGTGTTCCGACCTTGCCGCAGTTAAACCACCGGGCTCGCGTCCCATTGTCGCTATAGCGCTTGCGCGGCTTGCCGCTTTCGTCGGACAAGCGTGCGCAGATAAAATCCATATCCGGCATAGCCAGAAACCTTTGGATCAGTTGTTTTATCGCCGACGGGTCCACGGAAAGGTCGTCGTCACTGAAAAGCAACAGCTCTGTCTGCGCCGCCTTAAGCGCTGCATTGCGGTTCCGCGCCGCCCCGCGACCTTCGCTGTGTGTGACAATAACATCGTCCCGTCTTAAGCGGATGGACTCGGTGGCGATCGTCATGGGCTCGCCCTGCACGAAAAGATGCCAGATTGCCCCTTCCACAGAGGGAAGATCGGTCGGTCGTAAATGTGGCAGCCGGTCCCCCACCGTCGCCATGGCGATTGTAAGATGCGTGTTGGTCATACCTCGTCCCGCACCTGATGAAGCCAACCCAAGTGAAGTGCCAACCCCGGCCAGCGATGCCGGACCAGACCGCGCACAGCATAATTTCCAAAAACCCAAGCCCTTTTTGCCGGCGAAAGTCCAAGCTTTTGATACATCTGCCAAGTATCAATTGCAGCCTGCCCCTTCCGCCCTGATAGGGATTTGGGGTGGACGCGGTATGTCATCAGAATTTTGTTCAAGCCCAAGACGACAGGCGTGACTTGCAGCAACTCAAGCCAAAGCGCAAAGTCTTGCCGCCGCCGGATGTCAGGCATGGTTCTCGGGCCAAAAAAAGTGCTATCATAGATGACTGTCGAACAAGCAATCGTGTTGGTTTTCAGTAAATCACTACGGCTCGCGAGGTTGGGAACACCAAATGTGGTTTCCAGACCCGAAATTGCATCCCGCCGCAGATAGGCGGTGCAAGAGAATGGTTGGTTCATCTCGGCCATTGCTCGAAGCTGCAATTCGAGCTTGCAGGGGTGCCATTGGTCATCAGCGTCCAGAAAAGCGATGAAGCGTCCTTTTGCAGCAGCAAGTCCAACGTTACGCGCGGGCCCCGCACCCGACTGAGCGGGTGTTGCTAGGCATTTGATCCGAGGGTCTTCCGCCGCCAAACTGGCCATGACGGCGCCGCTGCTATCGTTTGATCCATCGTCGATTAAAAGCAGCTCCCAATCGCTACGGCTTTGGGCCTGAACAGAACCTACTGTCGCACGCAGCGTTTCGGCTGCATTAAACACCGGGATCACAACCGAGATGACGGGGTCCTCGGCCATTGGCACTCCTCAGCTAGCCGCGTTGTCCAAGGTGTTACGGATCATCGTGCTAGAGATACCTTCCGTGCGCGGTAGATACATTACCTCGCAGATGTCCGAAAGCTCATCGAACTTGCCCTCCCAATCGCTGCCCATCGTGAAGATATCCACGTGGTACAAGCGGATATCGTCTCGCTTTTGTTCCCAAGTGTTCTCGGCGATCACCAGATCGACAAACCGCAACGCCTCAAGGTGTGCCTTGCGTTCTTCCCATGTGTGGAAGGCCTTTTTGCCCTTCAGCGCGTTGAACTCATCGGTGGAGAGCGCAACAATCAGATAGTCCCCCAGCGCGCGGGCACGCTGCAACAAACGGATGTGCCCATAATGCAGGGTGTCGTATGTGCCATACGTCAAAACACGTTTCATTCATGCTCCAAAGGGCTTGGTCAAATGCATTGTGTAAAGCCGCATTTCGTGCGTTGTTCAAGGGCCAACAGTGCGGCACCCGCCACTTTTGCGGCCAATTGCTGTCTTGCGCGGCAGGAAGAATGGCAATAGTTGCACTGTCTTTTCACCTGCAAGCCTATTAACAGACCTGAACGCCTAATGAACAAGCAGCGTTCATCCGTATTGGCCGGTTCAAGACGGGCACCAGCTCGGTCCAAGATCATTTCTGGCATAATCGCTGCGCATATGTAGAGAATGGGCTTTTATACCCGAATGTTGGGGTTGCAAAAATGGGCCCGGGGCGTCGGCACCTTTGACTTTCTCGCGAGTTCGTTCCCGAGAACTGGGAACGGCTTGTTGATGTGATCCAAAAAAGCCCTTGTGATCGAGCGTTGATAAGTTCAGAGTGGTTATCTACCAACATCGCGGTTCTAAAGCAGGCTTTTCCTTACATCAAAGAATTCAACCCTAAACTAATTGTTGTCGTGCGGGATGAGGAGCCTTTAGTTCGCAGCATGTATCTTCAGTTGGTCAAGGGTTACTTATATGATCCCGTTTTTGTTGGCGTTTCAGATTTTCGCAAAGCCAAAATACTTGCCGTTGCGCGCTTTGACAGATGGTGGAAGGTTGCCCGACACAGGTTTGTTTATGGACGAATGTTGCGCGGCTGGATTGAGATGTTTGGTAAAGAAAGTGTGATCTTTATCCCATATTTGCAGGATCGCCATTTCGACATTGTAGATGCGGTTTGTGGTGTCCTCGAACTAGAGGTTCATCAGCGGCTGAAGAACCGGAACCGCAGTATCGGACCATTTGCCGCCCGCTCGGCTATCTTGGGATCTGATTTCGGAAGAGGTTTTGGGAAGTTCTTGGCGCAGGTTTCAGGTAAGTTGGAACGCTGGTTTCCGCGTTTGAATAACGTGGGCCTACTTGGGTTGAATTCCGAGGAAGTCGCGGAGCATTATCGGCTGGAAAATGAAGAACTTGCAGCCAATTGGCCTGATTTTTCTGAAGCTCTTCGTGCAGCACGGAGCCCTCGAGCCGATCACTGATGCGTCAAAAACGAGGTTTCTGCGCCAACTGTCCTGCAAGGCTCTAACGCGTTTCGCCTTGACGGGGTATCAGATGGTCGGTAGCGTCCGAGCGCATTTGAACCGCCCCGGGTTTACCGGAGGGCAAAACTCTCGGAGAATTGCCCGTTATGGAACATGCACAAAAGAAGAAGACGTCGAAGCCGTATTCACCCGAGTTCCGCGAACGCGCGGTGCGGCTTTTGCTGGAACACCGCGATGAGTATCAAAGCGAAGCTTCTGCGCTGGTGGCGATTGCAGGCAAATTGGGTTGTTCGCCGGACAGCCTTCGCGTTTGGGTGCGTCAGGCCCAGCGTGATGGTGGCGAACGGCCAGGTCTGACCAGTGCCGATAAAGCTCGAATAAAAGAGCTTGAACGTGAGAACCGTGAACTGCGTCAGGCTAACGAGATACTGAAGAAGGCATCAGCATATTTTGCAATGGCGGAGCTCGACCGCCCGTTTCGCAAGTGACTGCTTTCATTGAAGAACATAGGGGACAGTTCGGGGTCGAGCCGATGTGCAAAATGCTGCAAATCGCCCAGTCTACCTATTATGAGCGTCGCGCCATCGGGCGTGATCCTGATCGTGCTTCGGCTCGGGCAAAGTCGGACGCGGATCTCTGCATCAAGATCGATGCCGCCTGGAAAGACAACCGTAAGCTCTATGGGGCGCGGAAGATCTGGCACGTCTTGCTCAGAGGCAATCAGGACGTCGCGCGATGCACTGTGGAGCGTTTGATGCGCGATTTGGGCCTCAAAGGTGTGCTTCGGGGCAAAAAGGTTGTCACCACGAACCCTGACACATCGCAGCCCTGCCCAGATGACAAGGTGAACCGACTGTTCATGGCAGACCGTCCGAACAAGCTGTGGGTTTCAGATTTCACCTACGTGCAAACTTGGTCTGGGACGGTCTACGTGGCATTCGTGATCGATGTGTTTGCGCGTCGTATTGTCGGCTGGCGTGCCTCGACCTCGATGAAGACACAGTTCGTGCTCGACGCCCTGGAGCAAGCGATCTGGCAAAGAAAGACGCCAGATAACAAGAGCTTGGTTCATCACTCGGACCGTGGCTCCCAATACTTGTCCATCAAGTATACTGAGCGCCTGGCCGAGGCAGAGATCGATCTTTCCGTAGGCACCGTCGGCGATGCCTATGATAATGCCCTTGCCGAATGTGTGATAGGCCTCTTCAAAACCGAGGTCATCAACCAGATCGGCCCATGGAAATCGATGCGCGAGGTCGAATGGGAAACCTTGAAATGGGTCGATTGGTATAACAATCGCCGCCTTCTTGGCCCCATCGGTTATATCCCGCCCGCAGAAGCAGAGGAGGCGTTCTATGCAAACCTGAACTCACTCGATATGGTCGCCTGAAATATGAACAAATCACCCTCCGATAAATCCGGGGCGGTTCACATTTGAATTGTGGGGTTTTGACTGTATGGCATTGATAATTGGCATCAAAAAGTCCGTGAAGACCGCTCTCCGCCCTTCATGGCGCTTTGCCAAGAGTAAAGTCAGCTCGATCTTGGGCAAAGACACTCTTTCTGTTGCGGAGCATGCGAAGCTTCTCAAGTCGACCTTGGTTTCCAAAGCTGGAAGAACCGGCGATGTGAAGTTTATTCCCTACGGAAAGTCAGATATCTTTATCGCTGTCACTGAGCCGCAGGTTTCAGCACCGCTGCAAGATCGTGTGATAAAGGGTAGCTATGAGGCTGCCGAGTGCCGCATGTGCGAGAAAGTTCTCGAAGCTAACGAAGTCGTTGTGGAGCTAGGCGCCGGGTTAGGGTTGATTTCAACGGTTGTGATGAAGTCCGGTAAGGCCAAAGAGGTTCATTGCTTTGAAGCTGACCAGCGTTTGCTTGGGTTGATCCAGGCAACACACAAGAAGAACGGCGTTCTCAATTCATTCCTATACAATGCTGCGGTCACTGGCGAAAAGGAAGCGCTGGCTAAAGGTGAAATGACATTTCATCTTCGCGAGAATTTTTGGGGCAATTCGACGAATCCAAATGTTGGAAAGACTCCTGAGTTTGCCGTTCAGGTTCAGACCCGAAGCCTCAAAAGCATCATGGTTTCGATAAAACCGACGATCATCATTGCCGACATCGAAGGTGCTGAACTGGGTCTCTTCACAGACGTCGACCTATCTGGTGTGAAGCGCATTCTTTTGGAGATGCATCCTTTTGCAATCGGCGCGAAAGGCATGCGATCAGTATTTGATGACCTTCACAAGGCCGGCTTTTACTACGACCCACGTTTCTCATCAGGTGCAGTTTCAGGTTTTTCTCGTGGCTAGCCACACGATTAGGAGCACCCACACTAACAGCTTGGGTTAAATTTGTTGTTTTTTAGAACGATTTTCCAATCAACGCGTCAATTTAAACTGTTAAGTTTAAAGCGGTGAGTGAAATATAGCCTTGATCGCTCTGTCTGTCGCATAGCCGTCATCCCAAGGACAAAATTCGTTCCGGAATTCGGTCAACTTGCGCTGGCTTTCCGCCGAGTCGTAGGTGCCGTTTTCAAGACACTGGAGCAGCTCGTTCTGATTGTAAACCATTGATCCCGGAGCGATTTTCGCCAAGTCAAGATACATGCCGCGTTCTTCAATATAGTTATCGATATCATAAGCATAGATGACAATCGGGCGGTTCAAGCAGGCATAGTCAAACATGATTGACGAGTAATCCGTGATCAAAAGATCTGCGATCAGAACCACGTCATTTGACTTGGGATAGTCCGAGGCATTGATAATCGTGCGAGCGGTGCCGCCTGGAGTGTTGAAATAATGCTCTCGTATGACCAAGGCGTAGTCGGGCCCGAGTGCTTTTGCGACCCGAACGGGGTCAAATATTTCCGCCTTGTTCAGACCAGAAGTGTTCCTGTCGCGATCGCGGAATGTGGGTGCATACAGCGCTATTTTCTTTCCCTCTGGCACGCCAATTTTTTTCCTGATGCGGTCCACATCAGCGGCGGAACTGTTGAACAGCATATCGTTACGAGGATAACCAATCTCTAGCACCTCATAGGTATAAGGAAATCCTTGGCGCCATATTCTGGATGAATAGGGGTTTGAGGAAATAACAAAATCCCAACGCCGACAACGTTTTGCAAAATCCGTCCAGTTCATTTCTTTTGGCCGCTTCTTGCGGATATCCAGCCCCATGGTTTTCAGAGGGGTGCCATGTTTTGTTTGGACATGCACTGAGCCGGGTCTTTTTTCATACTCAGTTGGAAAATTTCCGTTTGTGACGAGATACTTGGCGCGTGCCAACGTGTATGCAAAGCGAAAACCGCCACGATTGACGCGGCGCATTCCTGAGAACTCGATATCTGTTTTGGCTGATGCGTTCAGGCTCCACACCAGATCGTAACCGCCCATGGCCTGCAATCCCTTGGCTATTGCCATTGGATTGCAATCAGCCTTCGCACCCCAGTAGGATTCGAGGAGGACCATGTTCTTTTTGAAAGGCAATTTACAGAATGCGCGATAAGCCAACCTAAGACTGCGCGCACGAAGGACCTTGGGCTGGAGCGCCTTTGGAAAATTTTTGTCTGCAAAGGCTTTAACGGACTTCATCAAGTTTTTTGCTCCTGTGGCTTTTCGCAAAAGGACGCCAGAGCCGATGCTTGCCAACGTCAAATACGTGCCTTTTTTTGTTTCGCCGAGCAGCGCGCGCCAATCTGAGAGCAAGCGGTTGGCCTTCCGAAGGTAAGCTCTTTCACTGCTTGGCGGCAATCTTGCTTCACGAATAATGCCCATCATGAGGTTCGCAGCGTGCCGGTATGCACTTTTACCATAGGCTTTGAAGTGGTCTGGGTTGCTTTGCAAAAAGTTCAACACTTCTTGATACTGTTCAATGATATCAAAGTGATTGTTGTTTCTAGACCTTAGAATTGAGCCTGTCCGTTGCCGATAGTTTATGAGGATTTCAGGCGTGGCAAAGTAGGATTCTGCAAGAGCCAAAACTTTGAAGTGCCAATCGATATCTTCGTAAAGTCGGCGCGAAAACGAAAGGCCGTGAGCCTGTAGAAACTCACGCCGATAGAGCTTGTTCCAGGCTACATTAAAGTTTTCCAATATTGCGTTTCGGGCTTCGACATCATTGCAGTCCCCCACGCGCAATAGCGCTGTTTTCGCATTCGCGATCTTGCCGCCATTATCCCAGACTCGTGCATGATTGAACACCACCACGTCGATGTCACCGCCATCAACCAAGCGAGATAGCACCTCGTATGTTTCTGGTTCAAACCAGTCATCACCATCCAAGAACAGAACATACTTTCCGCTCGCGTGGCGGACGCCGATGTTGCGCGCTTCTCCTAGCCCTTCATTTCTGTCGTTTTCCACCACTTTGAAAATGTGTGGATGTTCGGACACGACGCGCTCAATGCATGCACCCGTCCTGTCGGTGGACGCATTATGAACAACGATGACTTCGTAATCGTTCGCCCTTGGGAAAATGCAGCTGCGAAGAGCCTGTTCGATGAAATTTTCGTTGTTCCATGTAACAACGACAACTGAAAAAAGAGCCATAAGAGCTTGCCTTGAGTGCGTTTGCTTCGGCTTGAATGCTTAATCGTGCCGGTTTTATGAGAGTTCACCGCCAAAAGTAAGGGCCAATCTTGTCTCCTCTGTCTGCTATCAGCGCCCATGGAGTCCGGTCTGCTCCGGTGAAGGCTCGATCATGTGCTCGTGTTGGGCAGCCATGGTTCGAAGGCCAAGGGTCATTTCCAACTGAAGGCTGCGAGCAGCAGGAGGTTGCCTCCAACCTTTGCAGATTTAAACGGGCCTTGGCTTGGATCATACGCGTGGAACTGACATAGTGGTGGACAATGTCGACCCTGATCGCCAAGCCCACGATTTTCGCGCGATCATCTGACACCGCGCCCGCGCGCCTTCCTCCTGCGCGTGCCGCGTCGCGTCGGGGCCCTCACGACGAGCGGCGCAGCCGACGAGGAGTTTACTTCACAAACCCCGGTTTTTGCCCCCAAGCATGGGCATGGCGGATCATATCTGTCAGGTCGCGATATTTCGGCTTCCAGCCCAAAACCTCAATCGCACGCGATGAGCCTGACACCAAGGCCGCCGCATCGCCGGCGCGGCGGGGGCCTTCGATCACCGGCACGGCACGGTTGGTCACGGCGGTTGAGGCGGCAATCACCTCGCGCACCGAAAAGCCGCGCCCCGAGCCAAGGTTGAATTCGGCATTGCCCCTCCCGTCGAGAAGCCAGTTCAGCCCCAGCACATGGGCATCGACCAGATCGGAGACATGCACATAATCGCGCAGGCAGGTGCCATCTGGCGTTGGGTAATCGGTGCCATAAACGGTCAGTGCCGGGCGGCGGCCCTCGATGGCGTCCAGCATCAGGGGGATAAGATGGGTTTCGGGCCGGTGCTGTTCGCCCAAATCGCCCTCGGGGTCGGCGCCTGCCACGTTGAAATAGCGAAAGATCACCCGGTTCAACCCATGAGAGGCGCTAAAATTGTTCAAGATATCCTCAATCGCGCGCTTTGAGGCGCCATAGGAATTGATCGGGCGCTGCACGGTGGTTTCGTCCAACAGCACACCATCCTGATCACCATAGGTCGCGCAGGTCGAGGAAAACACCACATTGAGACAGCCCGCATCCAGTGCCGCTTCGATCAGGTTCAGCGCCGATCCGATATTGACGCGCCAATAGCGGCCCGGATCGCTCATGCTGTCGCCCACCAAGGACAGGGCCGCAAAATGCATCACCGCCACGGGCCGATAGCGGGCAAAGGCCGCGTCCAGATCGGCACGGTTCATCAGATCGCCTTGCACGAAGGGGCCGAATTTCACAGCCTCGGCCCAGCCTGTCGAAAGATTGTCAAAGGCCACGGGCTGAAAACCCGCCCGCGCCAAAGCCTTGCAGGCATGCGAGCCGATATAACCCGCGCCCCCGGTGACCAATACAGTTTGCATAAATGGCTTGTCCCAAATCAATGACACCGTTCTTGGCCCAAAGCAGGGGGGCAGGGCAAGACCGAAGGGGGCCTAAAAGATAAAGTCAGCATCCCCAAGCGACAGGCTGCCACCACCGGCGCGGGTGATGGTCAGGGTTTCACTGCCGTAACTGACCAGCGCCCCGGTCGCGGTGGGGGTGATTTGCAGCGCCTGCGCAGTATAGATGCGCCCCCAATCCGACACGTCTAGACGGTCAATCCCGGCCTGAAAATCGCCAATCCTGTCGGGGCTGTCATCGCGGCCAAAGACAAAGACATCGGCCCCCGCCCCACCGATCAGCAGATCATTTCCGCCCCCGTCATGCAGCATGTCATCGCCCGCCCCGCCTTGCAGCGTATCGGCCAAGGCGCTGCCGATGATCCGGTCATTCAGCGCGCTGCCGGTGGTGGTGCCGCCCGTGGCCATGATCAGCCCGCCCAGATCGGCCAGCGACAGGGCCAGATGGTGAATGCGGTCGCCGCGGGCATCGCTTAGCAGGATCTGCGCCGCGCTGGACAGGACCGTCACCTCAACCCCCGTGACATTGGCAATCCCCGCCCCGGTTTCCAAAGGCTGCGACACCAGATGCGACAGCCGCCCATCGGGCAAAAGTTCCACCACCGAAACCCCGGAATCGGTGCCGGCGGCCACCACAAAGACCCGGCCCGCATGGGTGAACATGTCCAAGGCGGCCAGATGGTCAAAACGGGTGTTGCGATCGTCAATCATGTGGTCATGCAGGAACATCACGCCCATTTCGTTGATCCGCAGCACGCTGAGCGAGGACGAGATCGTGCCCGCCACCACCACATATTGCACGCCCCCGATGGCCGCCGTCTGCATCGCCGAAGGCCCGCCCACCGGCAGCCCATCGGCCGCGCCAAAGGCATCGACAAAGCTGGGTTGGCCATTGGGGCCGATTTCAAACAGGCTTAGCCCGTTTTCCAAGGCCGAGGCGGTCAACAGAAAATCACGGCCCGCAACTTTGATGCTGGCCAAGGCGCTGACATCGCCAAGATAGGATTTCGGCCCATCGGCAAGGCTGTGCAGCAGCGCAATCGCCCCCGCCTCGGTGATGGAAAACAGCCGCAAGCCCGGCTCATTGCGCTGGGCGATCACGGCAATATCGGTGGCCCCGCGCTCCAGAATATCCATGGCGGTGACGCCGAACAAAAACCCCTGATCGGTCTGGGTGCCATTGGTCAGCCCCGGCGCGCCCGTGGCGTTCAAGGTTGCATGGCGCAGCAGCCCGTCATGGCTGGAAAACACATAGGCGCGGTCAAGCGTGGCATTGCTTTGCACCACAATGTCCGAGCCTGCCCGGCGGCCGATCACAGGATCGGCGGGGTTGGGCGCAGGGGCGGGCAGCCCTTCGGCCAAGGTCAGCGAGGCCAGTCGATTGTCACTGCGCGCGGCATATAACAGCCGCAGATAACCGCCGCTTTCCACCACGGCCAGCCCATCGGCGATATGATCGAACCAAGGGCTAAAGCTGGTATAGGTCGTGACCAATTGTATCTGCACCCGCCCCTCCTTTCGGCCGCAATCCGCGCCTGTTCTGGCGGCGCAGAGCTGATGCAGCGCAGTGTCAGGCCGGGGCGCGCAGCGGCGGTGGCGGCTTTGGGGCAGGCAGGCGGCCTTTGCGAAAACTTCAAACGAAATGCTGTGGATTGCGCGGGTGTGGCGGGGGCCGGATTTAACCGATCCTTCACGCCTGCCGGGCGATCTTGAGCGCCGGGGACGTGGTGTGGATCGGGCAATGACAGGGGTAGGCGGGAACGGCACGCCCGTGTCCGGGCTTGGTGGTCCGGCGGGTTTTGGCGAGATCATGCTGTCGCGGGCAGATGATGCCAGCTTGCAGCTGGATGTCAGCGCCGTGTTTGGCGATGGCTTTCAACTGGGGCCAACGCATTACGCCGCCAATCAGCTGTTTGTCAGCACCAACGGCCTTGTCAGCTTTGGCGCGGCGATCAATGGCGTGCAATCCAGCCTGTCCACCATCACACGCCCCTTTATCGCGGCCTTTCACGCCGATGTGGACACAAGGCTGGACGGTGAGGGCCCCGAAAGCGGGCCGGTTTGGGTGGATATCAACCCCGTGGCCGATGTGGTGACGATCACTTGGGCAGATGTGGGCTTTTACCGCCGCAATGCCAGCGCGACCAATAGCTTTCAGCTGCAGCTTTACGACCGGAGCGAGGATGGGATCGACATCGTGCTGCGCTATGGCAGCATTGGATGGACCACCGGCGATCTCGAGGGGGGGTGGCAGGGCTTGGGCGGCAATCCGGCGCTGATCGGCTGGCGAATGCGCGATGCAGGCGCGGTCACCGGGCATTGGGCCTCGGGGCAGGAGGGGCGGCTTTTGGCGCTGCCCGATCAGATCGGCAATACCGGCGTCGCGGGTCTGTGGGTCTATCGCTATGTGCCGCCGCGCGTGGTCAATGGCACGGCGGGGGGCGATACGCTGGTCGGTGCCGCGGGCGAAGACCTGATCTATGGGGGCGCAGGCGCTGATCTGTTCATCGGCTCTGCCGGGGCGGATGGGCTTTTTGGGGGCAGCGGGTTTGACACGGTCAGCTATGCCAGTTCGCCCGGACCGGTCACGGTGAACCTTGCCACAGCTTCGGCCAATCGGGGGGGCGATGCGGCGGGTGACACTTTGCAGTCGATCGAAGGCGTGATCGGCTCGGCCTTTGGCGATGTCATCACGGGCGATGGCGCGGCAAACCTGCTGCGCGGTGAGGCGGGGGCAGACACGCTGAGCGGTGGGGCAGGCAATGACACGCTTTATGGTGGGGCGGGCGATGATCTCTTTCGCGCAGGACCGGGGGCCGATCTTTACGTCGGCGGCAGCGGGGTGGATGTGGTGGATTATTCCAGCGCCACCACTGGGCTGCGCATTGATCTGGCGGTGCCGCAAAGTTCAACCGGGATCGCCGCAGGCGATTTGCTGCGTGAGATTGAGGTCATCATCGCCACAGCCCAGAACGACACTTTGGCAGGCGATGGGGGTGCCAATGTTCTTTACGGCGGCGCGGGGAATGACCAGATCCTTGGGCGCGGCGGGGCAGATCGGCTTTATGGCGGGCTTGGCAATGATGTGCTGATCGGGGGCGCAGGCGCTGATATTCTGTCGGGGGGCGCGGGGCGCGATTTGGCATCCTATGCGGGGGCCACCACTGCGCTGCGGGTGGATTTGGCTTTGCCCGCCACCAATCTGGGCAGCGATGCGCTGGGGGATCGGTTCGACGGCATCGAGGATCTTGAAGGGGCCGCCCTGAATGACACACTTTTGGGCGATGCGCTGGGCAATCGGCTGTTTGGCGGGGCCGGGGCCGATCAGCTTTGGGGCCGCGACGGGGCAGACAGCCTTTATGGCGGCTTGGGCGATGATCTGTTGATCGGCGGGCTTGGGGCCGATCTTTTGCATGGCGGGGCGGGGCGCGACCGGGTGAGCTATGCCGCGGCCAGCGCAGCCGTCGGTGCCGATCTGACGCGCCCCGATCTCAACAGCGGCGAGGCGCTGGGTGATCGCTATGTTGAGGTGGAGGATCTGATCGGCTCGGCCCATGCCGATAGGCTGGGCGGCACTGCGGCGGCCAATCGCCTTTATGGTGGCGCGGGCAATGACAGGCTGCAAGGCTATGGTGGGGCCGACTTTCTTTATGGCGGCACAGGGTTTGATCTGGCCAGCTACGCCGCTGCATCACGGGGTGTGCTGGTCAGCCTTGCGCGGCCCGCCTTGAACACGGGCGACGCCGCAGGTGACCGGTTTTTCAGTGTCGAGGGTTTGCGCGGGTCTTCCCATGCCGATGATCTGCGCGGCAATCGGGCGGCAAATCTGCTGGAGGGCGGGGCGGGCAATGACACCCTGCGCGGCGCGGGCGGCAATGACACGTTGCAAGGTGGTGCCGGGGCCGATCTTTTGTCGGGCGGGCGCGGAATTGATCTGGCCAGCTATGCCGATGCCCGCGCCGGGGTGACGGCCTCTTTGGCCGCGCCATTGTCCAACCGTGGCGATGCAAAGGGGGATCGTTATGTCAGCATCGAAGGGCTGATCGGATCGAACCACAGCGACAGGCTGTCGGGCAGCACGGGGGTAGATCGGCTTTATGGCCTGACAGGCCGGGATCATCTCTTTGGCGGCGCGGGCAACGATCAGCTTTATGGCGAGGCAGGCGATGATCTGCTGCACGGCGATGGTGGCGCGGATCTTTTGGATGGCGGCTTGGGGTTTGACATGGCCGGTTATGGCAGCAGCCGGGCCGGGCTTAGGGTGGATCTGGCCCGGCCCGCGCTGAACACCGGCGATGCGCGGGGGGATCGTTATGTCAGCATCGAGGGGCTGCGCGGCTCGGATTTTGCCGACCGATTGTTCGGAGATGGCCGGGCCAATCGGCTTGAGGGCGGCGCAGGGCGGGATCGGCTGTTTGGCCGCGATGGCGCTGACACGCTGGACGGCGGGGCGGGGCAAGATTGGCTGACCGGCGGGGCGGGGGCCGACAGTTTCGTGCTGCGCAGCCGTGCCGATGCGGGCGATCTGGTGATGGATTACAACCCCGATGAGGGCGATGCGCTGGTCATCGCGCTTGCCGGGCTGTCGCGCGCCGTTCTGGCGGTGCGGGTGCAGACAGTGGCCGGAGCGGGTGCTGCAACCACGCCCGAGGCGCTGATCGTCCACCGCCCCAGTGGGCAGGTCTTGTTCACCTTGGTCGATGCTGGACGGTTGGAGGACATCTTTTTGCGCATCGGATCGGTCAGCTATGACCTTGTGTAAGCCGGGGCTGGAAAAGCGGCATTTTCCTCAAATTTGCCACATTGGCTGAATAAGCCTTTGATATTGTGGCAGGCATGGCCTGCATTGCGGTGGCAGAACGAATGACCAATATCACGCCCTTGGTGTTGTGCGGCGGGTCGGGCACCCGGCTGTGGCCCCTGTCGCGCAAAAGCTATCCCAAGCAATTCAGCCCCCTGATGGGACAAGACAGCCTGTTTCAACAGGCCGCCACCCGGCTTTCGGGGCCGGGCTTTGGCCGTCCGGTCGTGGTCACCAATGCCGAGTTTCGTTTTATCGTGGTCGAGCAATTGGCCGCCGCGCGGATTGATCCCGGCGCCATCCTGATCGAGCCTTCGGGCCGCAACACCGCCCCCGCCATTCTGGCCGCCACCTTGCAGCTTGCCGCCCAAGATCCGCAGGCGCTGATCCTTGTGGCCCCGTCCGATCATGTCGTGCCGCAAGCGCAGGCGTTTCGGGATGCGGTGATGGCGGCCGTGCCCGCCGCCAAAGCGGGCCGCATCGTGACCTTTGGCATCCAGCCCGACCGCCCCGAGACCGGCTATGGCTGGCTGGAGCTCTCTGCCCCCCCGCGTGATGGGCAAACCCAGCCTTTGCTACGCTTTGTCGAAAAGCCCGATGCAGCGCGCGCCAAGGCGATGCTTGAGGCGGGCACCTTTTTATGGAACGCGGGGATATTCCTCTTTTCGGCGCAAACCCTGCTAAACGCCTTTGCCGCCCATGCGCCCGATCTGATCAGCCCCGTGGCCGATGCGGTGGAACTGGCCGAGGTGGACTTGGGCTTTTTGCGCCTTGCGCCCGAGCCATGGGCCAAGGCACGCGACATTTCCATTGATTACGCCGTGATGGAACAGGCCGCCAATCTGGATGTGCTGCCCTTTTCGGCCGGCTGGTCGGATCTGGGCGATTGGGACGCGGTCTGGCGTGAGGCCGACGCGCGCGATGGGGCGGGCAATGTCACCCATGGCGAGGCGGTCAGCATCGGTTGCGCGGACAGTCTCTTGCGGTCGGAAAACGAGGGGCAGGTCGTGGTGGGCATCGGTCTGCAAGACATGATCGCCGTGGCGATGCCCGATGCCGTTCTGATCGCGCCCCGATCCCGCGCGCAGGATGTGAAACAGGCGGTGGCGGTGCTGAAAGACACCAAGGCCCGTCAAGCCGAACATTTCCCCCGCGACCACCGCCCCTGGGGCTGGTTCGAGACGCTGGCCCTGTCCGACCGCTTTCAGGTGAAGCGGATTGTGGTGAAACCGGGTGCGGCGCTGTCGCTGCAAAGCCATGTCCACCGCGCCGAACACTGGATCGTAGTCAGCGGCACCGCGCGGGTAACCGTGGGTGGGCGGGTGTCATTGGTCAGCGAAAACCAGTCGGTGTTCATTCCCTTGGGCGAAAAACACCGTCTGGAAAACCCCGGCAAGCTGCCGATGGTCCTGATCGAGGTGCAGACCGGGGCCTATCTCGGCGAGGATGACATCGTGCGGTACGAGGATATTTACGCGCGGCGGTGAGGGGGGCAGGGGTGAAGCAGGAGATTCGATAAAGCTCGTCAGCGCGTACGAAGAAATACCGAGGAAGTTTTCACGCGAAAAGACTTCCTTGATGGTGTCTGTTTCGAATGTTTCCGCTTGCAATCAGAGCGTGAGAAATTAGAAATAGAAACAATCATTGATGAATTGAAGATGGCATTGAAAGGCTAAGTGCATGTTGGAGAGTTTTCTAGTAGGCCTCGCCGCGAACGCTTTTTATGGGGTAACGGCCCAATCTGCTCGGACCTTGTTGGCTTGGTTGCGGCAGAACAAGCCTGAAATGGTCGATGCTGTAGACGCTGCCGCAGCGCGCTCAGATGACGAGGCGCTAAAGCAAGCTCTGCTCGGTACAATCGAGATTCTCGCCAGTAATGGCCAAATTGAAATAAGTGGTGCGGATATAGAGGCGCTTCGGGCTGCAAGAATTGACCATGAGCAAGGCTTGATCCTTATCGGTCAAACTAGAATAACGGCTCCTAGTCTCGTTACGGGAGGTGGTGCGGGCGCTACCGGTCAAACAATCATTGGCGGTGACACCGTGTTACGCAGTCAAGGGACGCAAGTCAGTGTTGGGGCGGGCGCCAGCATCATCATAACAGGAAATGCTAGCATGAAGCAGAATTGAGCTAATTTAGCGCCAGTGCAACTTCCGCAACGATAGACCAAAATAGGCGCTAGAAGCAAACTAGCGGCATTCCTCGTTGTGACAGCGGAAGATACCGGCTTATTTCAGATTTCCCCCCCCTACCGCCCAATCCCCACATACACCTCAAACCCGCCCTCTTTCGCCTCTTCCTCGGAATAGACATTGCGCAAGTCGGCCATGCGGGGGACTTCCATCTTCTTAACCAATTTGGCCAAGTCCAGCGCGCGGAATTCGTTCCATTCGGTCAGGATCACCACCAGATGCGCGCCTTGGGCGGCCTGATAGGGGTTTTCCACCCATTTGACGCCGGGCAACAGCGCCTCGCCCTCGTGGCGGCCTTGGGGGTCCACCACCTTAACCCGCGCGCCAGCGCCCACCAGCGCGGGCACGATGGTCAGAGAGGGGGCGTCGCGCATGTCATCGGTGTTGGGTTTGAAGGTCACGCCCAGAACGGCAATCGTCTTGCCGTTCAAGACCCCATCACAGAGGTCTTCGATCTTGTCGATCATCCGGCGCTTTATCTCTTCATTCACCTTAATGACGGTCTCGGTGATCTGCATCGGCACGGCATGTTCCTGGCCGATACGGGCCAAAGCCTTGGTATCTTTGGGAAAACATGACCCGCCATAGCCGGGGCCTGCGTGCAGGAACTTGTTGCCGATGCGGCCGTCCATCCCCATGCCCTTGGCCACATCTTTGACATCAGCCCCCACCCGTTCGCACAAGGCGGCGATTTCGTTGATAAAGGTGATCTTGGTGGCCAGAAAGGCGTTGGCGGCGTATTTGATCATCTCGGCGGATTCCAGACCCGTATAAACGATCGGAAAATCGCGCAGGAAGAGCGGGCGATAGATATCGCCCATCACCTTGCGGGCCTTTTTGGATTCCACCCCCACAACCACTCGGTCAGGCCGCATGAAATCGTCAATCGCCGCCCCTTCGCGCAGGAATTCGGGGTTGGAGGCCACGTCAAACTCGGCTTGCGGATTGGCGGCCAGCACCGCCTCGGCCACCTTGCGGTTGGTGCCGACGGGCACGGTGGATTTGGTGACGATCACGGCATATCCCGTCAGCGCGCGGCCGATCTCGGCCGCCGCCGCCATCACATAGGTCAGATCCGCATGGCCATCACCGCGCCGGGTGGGGGTGCCGACGGCGATGAACACCGCATCGGCCCCGGCCACGGCCTCGGCCAGATCCAGCGTGAACGACAACCGCCCGGCTGCCACGTTCTTGGCCATCAAATCCTCAAGCCCCGGCTCGAAGATCGGGATCTCACCCGCGCGCAGCCGGTCAATCTTGGAGGGGTCTTTGTCGACGCAGACAACCTCATGGCCAAAGTCGGAAAAGCACACCCCCGACACAAGGCCCACATAGCCGGTGCCAATCATCGCAATTTTCATCTGCCAAACCTTAATAAAATAACTTTTCCTGTGCCAAATCAGACAGCAGGGAATTCTTTCATGTTAAGGCAGAGAAGGAAAAAGAAGTCAATTTCCGGGCAAAGCCATGGCCTGCCCGGGGCTTTTGCGTTGCGGTGTGTAAAACCTGTCTAGGCCATGCGCAGCCAGATCGCGGTCGCCACGGCGGCGTTGATTTCGCTGGCGTTGAAGGTCCAGCTTGCTGGGGCGGCCGTGGCAAAGGCGACGGTGCGGCGCAGGGTTTTGCGGGCGGTGGTGACCATGGTGGTGCCGCCGTTGATGTCAGGCGTGGCCTGCAAGGGCCAAGCCGACAGCGCGGCGGTCGAGGAATGGCGCACACCCATCCAATAGGTGCGGCCCCGATAGATCGTCAGACTGGCGGTCAAAACCTTGTTGCCGGTGCTGCCCAGATCGGCGGTGCCGGTTTCCAACAGCAGGCTGCCGGGTTGGCCGTTGTCTTGCGCATCATAAACCACCAGTTTGCACAGCGCACCCGCCACCGCGGTGGTGCAATTCACCCCCAGCGCGTTCAGCGTCATGTCCGCACCGGGGATAAAGGGGAAAATGTCGATGCGATCAGCCGCACCGGCCAGCACCGTGGTTGTCGAGCCGCTGGCCATGGTGGTGGATACATACTGGCCCGAAGGCGGCACCAGACAGGGGATGTCGGCCTGCTGATCCAAGACCCGGCTTTGCCCGTCAATCCGCGCCATCAATTGGCCGCGCGTGCTGTCATGCCACATCAGGCCATTGGCGGGGCTGGTGGGAGGGGTGGCTTGGCCCGTCAACAGTACGGGGCGGAACAGTTGCACCCCTGCGGTGGCCGCGGCCACCTCAAGGGCGGTGGTATAGGTGCTGCCATTGCTGGATACTTTCAGCGCGAAATTGTCATTGCCGAGCGTGCCCAACTCGGCCCGGCCCGAAAAGTTGGTCTGAAACATCAGCGCGGCGGTTTGGGCGGTGCTGGCCTTGTTCAGCTTCATCTGATGCCCGGCCCCGGCGTGGTTGAACAACGAGGGTGGTGAGGCAAGCGCCAGCCGATTTGTGGCATCTGATGAGGCAGAAATGCCGATCTCATTCACCGACAGCACCGACGGAATCGCCGCCGCCCCCGGCGCAACCCATGCCGTGCCGTTAAAGGTGACCTCAACCGTCTCGGCGCTGACAAAGGCCCGCCAGCCGGTCAAGGGCGCGATGAATTGCCAAACCCCATCCAGCCACAGCGCGATGCGCCCCGCTTGGCCCGCCCAAGCCCCGGTTGGGGCGGCGGCGATGATGTGGCGCTGGCCTTCCACCGGGCCGGGGGGCGGAGCGGTGCGGGTGCGGTCGGCCACTGTCAATTGCACCAACAGATCAAGCCGCATCAGCGCCTCGTTATGGGTGACATGTTTTTGCGCCTGTGAGGCTTGCAAAAGGGGCAGCGACAGGATGGGGGAAAGATCTGACATGAAAGCCTCCGCGGGGATGTCTGGCGCGCAGGCTAGGAAAAGGGGGTTAACGCGGGCTTCCGGGGCGCGCGCTGGGGCGCGCGGGCGCGCAACGGATGGCGGGGCTTAAACCTCGGGGTCGGCTGGGGCGGGGGCGGCGCGCTCGCGCCAACTGACCCAACTGATCGCGCCGATGATCAGCCCGCCGCCAAGGATGACCCAGATATCCACCGGCTCGCCAAACAACAGCGCCCCCATCAGCGCGGCCCAGACAAGGTTTAGAAAAGTAACCGGCTGGGTCACCGCCAAAGGCGCGACAGCAAAGGCGCGCGACATCAGATAATGCCCCGCCGTGGCCAAAGCCGCCACCACCGCAAGCCCGGCCAGATGCAGCCCCGACACTGGCCGCCAATCCCACAGCGCCAAGGGCAACAGCCCCAGCGTGACGGTAAAGGTCAGCATCGCCACCACGACCGAGGCGGGCACAAAAGCACTTAGTTTCTTGGCGAACAGATAGCTCGCAGCAAAACAACTGGCCGCGGCGATCTGGCCCAGATGGCCGATGCTCACCGGCTCTAGCCCCGGGCGCAGCACGATCAGCGTGCCGATCACCGCAAGCCCAACCGCCAGCATCCGCCGCCGCGTCAGCCCTTCGTTCAAGATCACCGCCCCGGCAATCAGCAAGATCACCGGCGACAGATAGCCAATGGCGGTGACATGGGCCAAGGGAATGCGCGCCATGGCAAAGAACCAAAACACCACCGCCGCCGTATGCACCACACCGCGCCACGCCAGCACCGGCACCGCACCCGAGGGCAAGCCCTGCCGCCACAGGCTGGGCAGCATCGGCAGAAAGAACAGCACGCCAAAACCATAGCGGATAAAGGCCGATTGCGCCGCCGGAAGATCGGTTCCCAAGGCGCGCACGATGGCATTGACACCGACAAAGGCCAGACCCGATCCGACCATCCACGCCACCCCTTCAAGGGGTTTGTGCCGGGGCATGTTCTGCGCTGTCGTCTGGATTGCGGCCATGATGGGCGGAGCTAAGGGCTTTCAGCCGCCAAAGGCAAGCCCCGCCGCGATGGCCCACATGGTGCAGCCGATCACCACCTCCAGCACCACCCAAGCGCGCGGATTGGCGAAAATCGGTGCCAGCAGACGCGCGCCAAAGCCAAGGGCGGAGAAGAAGCTGAAACTTCCCAGCGCCGCGCCCACACCAAAGGCCACCTGATAAGGCGCATATTGCGCCGAGATCGACCCGATCAGCGCCACGGTGTCCAGATAGACATGCGGATTGGCCCATGTCAGCACAAGGCAGGTGCCCAGAACCGAGCGCAGCGATGCGGGTGGCCCCTCGCCGGGGGCTAGGCTTTCGCCACCTTGCAGCGCGGCGCGAAACCTCAGCGCGCCATAGGCCAGCAAAAACGCAACACCGCCCCAGCGCATGGCATCGCCGAGCCACGGCACAGCCGCCGAGGCTGCGGAAAATCCGGCCACCCCGGCGGCAATCAAAATCGCATCCGACGTGGCGCAGACCGCCACCACCCATCCGATATGCTCACGCCGCAAGCCTTGGCGCAGCACAAAGGCATTCTGTGCGCCAATGGCCAAGATCAGGCTGATGGCGACAAGCCAGCCCTGCAAGGCGGTTTCAAACATGGCTGAGCTCCTGCAAGGCGGCCAAGGCATCATGGCGGCGCGCCCATGGCACAAAGATATGGTCGTGGTGAAACCCCGCCACGACATTGGCGCTGATCCCATGATCGGCCAGCGCCCGGGCAAAGGCCGCCGTCAGGCCCACGGCGGCAAGGTCAGATTGCACCGTCAGACTGATGCGCGCCCATTCCGGCCCCGGCGCGATACCTGCGGCATGCAGCGCGGCATGGGGCGCGATGACGGTCTGGCCCTCGTCCTCGGCCACCGTGGCAAAGCGGCCCGGCACCATGGTTTCGGTGACCGCATAGCCATAGGGGGCGGGGTGCAGCACGGGGTCCATACTGGCCAAAAGGTCTTGCAGATGGGTCAGGGCGGGCATGGGACGCTCGGATCTAGGGGTTCGGTTTTGGCTTGGCTATCAGGGCTTCACGGTTTAACAAAGTTACAAATTCTGAAATCGGATTAGCCGCGCTAATGTTTGACCCCGCCCAGCTTGCCGCCCTTGCCGCCGTGCATCGCCGTGGGTCTTTTGACCTTGCGGCTGCGGAGCTGCATGTCACCCCATCGGCGATTTCGCAGCGGATCAAGGGGCTTGAGGATATGGCCGGCACGCTTTTGATCCGGCGCGGTGCGCCTTGCACCGCCACGCCTGCCGGGCTGCGGATGATCCGCCATCATGATGAGGTGGTGCTGTTAGAGCGCACCTTGGCGGCAGACCTGCCGCATCTGTCACCCCGCCCGGCCACGCTGCGCATTGCCGTCAATGCCGACAGTCTGGCCACATGGGTGATCCCGGCGCTGGCGGCGGTGGAGGGGTTTTTGTTCGATCTGGTGATCGACGATCAGGATGTCAGCCAAGACTGGTTGAAACAGGGCGAGGTGCAGGGGGCCATCACCTCGCATTCCCGCCCGCCGCAGGGCTGTGACGGGGTGGGCTTGGGCTGGCTGCGATACCGCGCCACCGCCGCGCCGGAGTATCTCGCGCGCTGGATGCCCGCTGGCGTTAACGCGGCGGCGCTGATGCAGGCCCCGGCGCTGACCTTTTCCGACAAGGACCGGCTGCAAGCGCAATGGGTCGACCGGGTGACCGGGGGCGCGGCCAAGCGCGCGGCCTTTCCCTCGCATCGGCTGGCGTCAAGTCAGGGCTTTGTCGATGCCTGTCTGGCGGGCTTAGGCTGGGGCATGAACCCCGAGCCTTTGGTGGCCGACCATCTGGCGGCGGGGCGGCTGGTGGATTTGTCGCCCAACGCGCCCTTGGATGTGCCGCTTTACTGGCAGTTTTCCCGCCTGACCGCCCCGGCAACCGAGGCCCTGACCCGCGCGCTCAGCGCCGCATCCGCCAAGGTGCTGGTGCCCTTTTCCGATTAGCCCCTCAGCCCTGCGACCAATTCGGTTTACGCTTTTCCAAAAAGGCACAAATGCCTTCGTCTGTATCGGCATCCAGCATGTTTTCCACCATGGCGCGGCCTGCCAGCGCATAGGCCTCGGCGGTGGTCAGCGCCAATTGGTCATAAAAGGCCGCCTTGCCGATGCGGGTCGCGACCGACAGCTTGGCCGCGACCGTTGCGGCAAGCTGGCTGGTGTCCGCCTCAAGCGTTTCGGGTGCTGTGACGCGGTTGACCAGCCCCACCTCTTGCGCCCGCTCGGCCGAGATGAACTCGCCGGTGGACAGCATCTCAAACGCCACGGCCGGTGGCACTTTGCGCGACAGAGCGACCATGGGGGTCGAGCAGAAAAGCCCAATATTCACCCCATTGACGCCAAAGCGCGTGCCGGTGCTGGCCACCACCATGTCACAAGAGGCGGCAAGCTGGCAGCCTGCGGCGGTGGCAATGGTGTGGACCTGCGCAATGGTCACCTGCGGCAGCGCCTGCAAAGCCTGCATCATGGCCGAACAGGTGGAAAACAGGCTTTGGAAATAGGCCGCGCCCTTGTCGGCATCACTGCGGTGCGATTGCATCTCTTTCAGATCATGCCCGGCGCAAAACGCTTTGCCCGCGCCTTTCAACACCACCACGCGAATGCTGCGGTCTTTGGCCAGATGGGCGAATTCGGCGGAGAGCGCGCCCAGCATCGCATCGGAGAGCGCATTGAAATTGGCCGGACTGTTCAGCGTCAGCGTGGCGATATGGTCTGCGTCTTGGCGCAGCAAGAGCGTGTCGGTCATTGCCTTCCCCCCATTTGCCCGGCAGCTTAAGGGGCGATGATGCTGGGGGAAAGCATGGAATTGCTGATGGATGCCGCCGCCTTGCAGGCGTTTTTGGCCCGTGATTTTGGGCAAGTGGCCGATGATTTCGTGGTGGAACGCGCCGATCTGGCCGGGGTGGCGCTGCGGCTGAAGGTGGCGGAACGCCACCTGCGCCCCGGTGGCACGGTGTCGGGGCCTGCGATGTTCGGGCTGGCCGATGTGGCGATGTATCTGGCGATCTTGTCGCGGATCGGGCCGGTCGCCTTGGCGGTGACCACCAATTGCAGCATGGACTTCATGCGCAAACCCGAAGCGGGCCGCGATTTGCGCGCCGAGGCACGCGTGTTGAAGCTGGGGCGAAGCTTGGCGGTGGGCGATGTGCTGATCTACAGCGCGGGCCTGCCCGAACCCGTGGCGCGGGCAGGGCTGACCTATGCCATCCCGCCCGGCGCGCCTGCGCTGGGCTAAACCTTGTTGCGGTAAAACCGGCCCTCGATCTGGGCCCCGCTTTCAATGACCAGTTTGGAATAACCGATATCGGCCTTCACCTCGGCCGAGGCGCGCAGGGTAAAGCCTTGGCTGGCCACGCGCCCCTCATGGTGGCCTTTGATTTCAACCTCTTCGGCAGAAATATCGCCGATCATGCGCCCATCACTGCCGATCAGCACGCTTTGCGCGGTCAAAGTGCCATCCACCTCGCCCAAAACCTCAACACTGCCGGTCGAGCGAATATCGCCCGTGATCTTGAGATCCGCCGCAAGGATCGAGCGGGTGTTGCTGCCACCTCCCATGCTGGGGCGCGGGGGGGCGGCGGTGGGATCGGCAGTCTTGGAAAACATCTGGCAGGCTCCTTGGGCGGGCAGAAGAGCATAAGGACCGATGCGGCAAGGCGGGTCAAGTCTGGCCGTGGTCATGGGGCGCAAATGGGCAGGAAGCGACGCGGGCAGGACGCGAAAGACCTGACAACGGCGGCTTGATAGGGTCAAATGCGCGCGGGAATCGGGCAAATCGAAAGGGCAGGCCATGGGGCAGGATGGGTTTTTCAAACCGGTGTCGGGGTTCGACCTGCCACGATTCGCGGGCGTGCCGACCTTTATGCGGCTGCCGCATGTGCCCTTTGACCATCCGCGCTTTGCCGAGGTTCAGATCGGGCTGATCGGCGCGCCATGGGATGGCGGCACGACGAACCGCCCCGGCCCGCGCCACGGCCCGCGCCAGCTGCGCGATCTGTCGACCATGATCCGGGCGCAAAATGGTGCGACATGGGTAGCGCCCTTTGAACTGGCGCGCTGCGCAGACCTTGGGGATGTGGCACCAAACCCTGCCGATCTGATGGATTCGATGGCGCGGATGGAGGCATTTTACACCCGCGTGGTCGAGGCAGGCATCCTGCCGCTGACCGGGGGCGGGGATCATCTGTGCTCGCTTCCCATCCTGCGGGCCGTCGCCAAAAAGCGCCCGGTGGGGATGATCCAGTTCGACAGCCATACCGATCTAAATGACATATATTTCGGCACCTCGCGCTATAATCATGGCACGCCCTTCCGCCGTGCGGTGGAGGAGGGGCTGATCGACCCCAAGCGCTATT